>JALOQQ010000025.1 GCA_025453315.1 Planctomycetota bacterium | reverse complement strand
ACCTAGACAATAGGAAATAGTGTAAGTAGAAGGGTTTTCTGAAGAATAGGAATAGGAATTGTTTTGTTGTGTACAATCACCATCAGCTGGAATAGGAGAAGATGGAATTTGGTTGATATAGGTCTTTACCTGACCACTTTGGGAATCAGTGTAAGAGAGAGCGGAGCCAGTGACGAAGGAGGAAGCCGGAGGATAACCGTTGGCGTCATTATAATAGAGCTCGAGAGCGGTTTTGAGTTGTTTAATGTCGGCAATACGTTTAGCATCACGAGCTTTCTCTCTAGCTGATTGGAGAGCTAAGACCGAGAGAGTGGCAATGATAGCAATAATTGCTATGACCACGAGTAGTTCGATGAGGGTGAAGGCATTTATTTTTCTTTCAGCCTTCCAGAGATTTTTAAACATAGTTTTTATTTTAGAAGTAATATAATGCTTTTATAAATAATGCTTATTATAATTTATAAATAATACTTAATTAAATAATAACATTAATTTAAATAATATAAAACAAACTTGTTTAATTCTACAAAAAAAACGGAATTTTAATTCCGTTTTTTTGTATATAGCACAATAAATATTTATACTAAACCAAGAATCTTAATTTTGGCAAACTGCTGACGATGACCAATGGTTCTCTTATATCTGGTTTTGTTTTTAAATTTAACAACCATAACCTTGTCGCCCTTACCAGTGGCAACTATTTCTCCCTTAACTTTCTCTTTTAAAAGAGGTTCGCCAATTTTTACTTCCTGACCATCTAGATCGGCTAATAATAAAGTATCAAAAACGACTTCTTTTTCATCGCTTTTAATTTTTTCTACGGTAATAGTTTGACCTTCCTTAACCTTATATTGCTTACCGCCGGTTTTAATCACAGCAATTTTGTTTTTCATAATATTGAACAGTTTATCTAAAAATAGGTAATAAACTGAGAATTAATTGATTTTTAACAAGATAAAGATAATATTAGAGAAAAATTAGATAAATGTCAACAGATTATGTTGATTTGACTAATAAATCATATTATTTACTAAAAGAATATGGGTATTTTATAAAAATCGAGCTTATATAAAAAAATAATTCACTATTTTGGTAGTGAATTATAGATAATTTATAGTCTTAAATAGATTCCTTTATTGTTAAATTCCTTCTAGTGAAAAACAAAAATAATTTTTACGAATTTTAGCTCCCTCACCGGCAATATCCATTTTTAGCTCATTACAAAAGTTACTTTCTAAAACTTTTTCTATTTCTTGATCAAATTTTTTCCAAAGAATTTCAATCCAAAACAAACCATTAATTCCCTTACTTCTTTCCAAAGTAATCATTTCTAGAATAAGGCTTTTAGCTTGTTTGACTTTTTCGTGTCTAACTTCCTCATCTTTAGTATTAACGGGCATAGATTGAATTATTATTGCTTTGAGTAGAATAGCCCCCAATTCTTCGGGATAACGCGATAAAGCTTCTTCGAGTAAAGATTTAAAAAGAAATTTTTTATTAATATCTAATCCCTTATTAAAACCAATCGTAATTTTTTCAATTTCTAAAACTGATTTGCCAAGAAAAGTAGCCGCATAATCAACATCATCATTAATGATATTTTTACAATAATGTGCAAGAATTGCCTCGCGCAAAGAGCAAAGCGTTTTAACTGATATTTTATTAATAAGACTAATTGGTAAATTGTTTTTAATAATCAAATGCTTCAATACTTCTAGAGCTAACTTTGTTTTTTTCAATTTATTAAACAACAATCTTATTAATATTAATACTCCCAAAAATCCAATGGCCATTAAAAGACCGCTACCAGAAAAAATTAAACTTTTCATTCTTTAATATTTTTTAATGGTTATTACTAAATACTTTTTAATTCTATGAAAATAATTTAAAATTCATCTAATTTTAAAGGGCTAATCTAACTAAACATACAATAATTCACTATTTATGTCAAATTACTTACTATTTATATTAAAATAACCAAAAAAAGATAGTTTTCGTATAAATAAAACTTTATAACCCTAATTTGTCTTTTCTCTGCTTCTCGCTGTATAATAAAAACAATGACTCATTTTAAATAAATTTACTTAAAACTTATGCCAAAATTTATTATTACTGGACAAAAAACGTTAAGTGGAGAAATACGAGTTGGTGGTGCTAAAAATGCTGCTCTTAAAATTATTCCAGCCGCCATTCTCTCTAATGAGACTATTACTATTAATAATCTTCCCAATATTGAAGACGTTGATAAGGCCTTAGAAGTAATAGTCGACTTAGGAGCAAAAATTAGAAGAGGAAAAAATAGTGTCGAAATAGAAACTAAAAATATTAATAAAATAGAATTACCGGCCAAACTAGCTGATAAATTTCGCGCTTCAATCATGTTTGTCGGACCAATGCTCGCTAAATTTAAGGAAGTGCGTTTCCCTCATCCAGGAGGTTGTGTTATTGGTGCGGGCGGCCGACCAATTGATTTATTTTTAGAAGGCTTTGAGGCTTTTGGAGCTGAAGTAATTACAGAAAAAAATTGTTATCATTTAAAAGCAAAAAAATTACACGGCGCTAATTATTTTTTCACTACCGTCAGTGTTACGGGAACAGAAAATTTAATGATGGCCGCTACTTTAATTCCCGGAAAAACAGTTTTAAAAAATTGTGCTATGGAGCCAGAAATTGAAGCCTTGGCTAATTATTTAAATAAACAAGGAGCAAAAATTCATGGCGCTGGCACACCTATAATAACTATTAATGGCGTAAAATCTATTAAGGCTGGAACTTTTAATATTATACCGGATCGTATTGAAACCGGGTCTTTTGCTTTAATGGCCGCTGCTACTAAATCAGAAATTACTATTACTAAATGTAACCCCGAACACATTGCTTGTTTACTTACTATTTTTGAAAAAATTGGCGTTCAATTTAAAAAAGGAAAAGATTGGTTAAAAATGATTCCTACTAAAACTTTTTTACCTTATAGCATTAAAACTCACGAGTATCCTGGATTCCCTACTGATTTGCAATCGCCTTATGCCGTTTTAATGACTCAAGCTAGTGGCACTAGTTTAATACAAGAAGCTATCTACGATCGTCGTTTATTGTGGACTGATTATCTCTCGCAAATGGGAGCAAAAATTACTATGTGTGATCCACATCGCGTTGTTATAAATGGACCAACAACGCTTTATGGCAAGCGCTTAATTAGCCCTGATCTACGTGCTGGCATCGCTTTGGTTATCGCCGCCTTACAAGCTAAAGGAGTTACGGAAATTGATAATATTTATCAAATTGAGCGCGGCTATGAAAATATTGAGGGTCGTTTAAAAGCCTTAGGAGCAGATATAAAAAGAATTGATTAAAACAAATTGATTAAATTTATATTATGAAAAAAAACAATTTAACTCTAAAAACTAGTTCTTCTGCTTTTACCCTCATCGAACTTCTCGTGGTCATAGCAATTATCGCTATCATTGCCACTCTTTCCGTCTTAGCTCTCCAATCAGCTAGAGAAAAAGCTCGTGATGCTAAACGCATTGCCGATGTTAAACAATTAAAAACGGCTCTCGAGCTCTATTATAATGATGCTAACGGTTATCCCCCGGCTTCAGCTTTTATAATTGGCCAAGCCCTTTCACATGCTGAAAACGGCAATATTAAAACCTATATTAATAAAATACCTGTCGCTCCTATTCCAGCTGATGGTGATTGTACTTCCCAAAATAACTCTTATGCCTATGCTTCAGAAAACTCTTCTACCTACACTCTCTCTTATTGTCTAGGTGGTAAGTCCCAAGAAGTACCTAAGGGAATTAATATGGCTACCCCTGCTCAATTATATAAAGATAATAATGGCCACAATTCTGGCTGTACCATAGATTCTGACTGTACTGGCAATAATATTTGTCTAAATAATTCCTGTGTAAATGAAATAACTTATGATGGAAAAAACTATGGAATTGTTAAAATAGGAAATCAATATTGGTTAAATAAAAATTTAAATGTTGGCAATATAATAGCTCCAACTCAAATGCCAGATGATAATTTTAATTATAATAGTATTGAAAAATACTGTTTTAATAATAATGAATCTTATTGTAATACTTATGGCGGTTTATATACTTGGACAGAGGCAATGTCCTTACCAAACAAATGCTTAATTACTGCTTATAACTGTTCTAATGGTAATTGTGATTCATCTGATGATGATTGTGACTTTTCTACACCACGTCGGGGAGCTTGCCCCGTTAATTGGCATATACCAACTAATGAAGAATATGGGATACTAGAAACTTATTTGGGTGGTTGGACAGTAGCGGGAGGAAAATTAAAAGAAGCCGGAACAACGCACTGGCTTGAAGAATATTGTGGTTCGGAAACTTGTAACTCTTCAGGTTTTTCCGCAATTGGATCAGGAGCTTTGAGCGATAATGGTGAGTATCAACATTTTCATGATTATTGTTTTCTACATACCAGCTCTATTATTATGAATCCGAGTTGGCGACCAGGAGTTAATTATTCTTTTATTTATAAGTATATAAGCACGGCTTATGCGAATATAAATCAAAATGATGGTATTTTTGATAGTGCCGGCTCATCAGTAAAGAATGCTATTCGTTGTCTGAAAGACTAATCTAATTATTTAAGGGCAACCTAAAAATATGACTCTAAAAAGAAGACGAATTATTTTTTATTCTTTTGTTGGTTTATTCGTTGTTATAACTATTCTTATTTCTCTTTACGCCAGTGGCTATACCATTGCTTTTAGAGGTCTAAAAAATAAATATTTTTTACAGAAAACCAGTATGTTGTGGTTGGAAAGTGAGCCAGCTGGAGCCACTATTTATCTTAATGGCCAAAAACAAAAAACTTTTTATTCAAAATTACTTTTTCAAGATCAATATTTTACAACCCCAACAAAAATAAAAAATCTTACCCCTGGAAAATATGATATCAGTTTAGAACTTGATGGTTATTGGCCCTGGCAAAAAACCATTGAGCTGGCTTCAGGACAAAGTCAATATTTTGGCACTATTAATCTTTTTAAAAAAGATTTACCCATTAAAATTATGGATGCCAAAGTACAAGATATTAGCCTGAGTCCAGATGGAAAATTTATCCTACTAACAACCGATAATAAAATTATTAATTTAGCTAAAGATCAAGAAGTTCCTCTGCCGGAAAAGGAGAAATTACAGAATGCTCAGTGGCTAGAAGGCGGAAAAAAATTATTAGCTAATAATTTATTGCTTAATTTAGATAATTATCAAATACAATATCTCAATAATTTAGTTGGTGAGGATGTTCAAAAAATAACTTGCGATCAGGATGGTAATAAAATATTTTATATTACCAATCAAGAACTGAATTGCTTTTCTCTACGCAATAATAAAATAGACAATCTAGAGATAGAGACTGGTTATAATAATTATCTAGTAAAAAACGATTATTTTTTAACTATTACCAATCAAAACAAAAACAGCTTACTTAAGATATATTCCCTAAAAGACAAAACTATTTTAAGAAATATTTCCCTGCCCCTTAGCAACGATTATGTTCTAAAAAATCGCGGTGGAAAATACATTGACCTTTATAGCGAAAAATTAAAAACTCTTTACATTCTTAATCCACAAAACATCAATCCCTTAATAACAAGTATTTCTAATATTAAAACTTGGCGCTGGTTTAACGATAGCAACATTATCTATAGCGATGGCTGGGCTATAAAGCAATTAGATATTAGTAATGATAAAAATATTCTTATAACCAGAATTGGCCGAGAAATTAATGATATTTTTCTTGGTGAAAATTATATTGTTTACGCCACAGCCAAAGATTTAAATATTTTAGATACCAGCGGAAACAAAAATTCTACTAATACTATTCTTTCCTTAGAAGAAATTACCACACCGGTATTCAATCCAGAAGAAAATACTATTTACTTTACAGCAAAAATTGGACAACAAGAAGGATTGTATAAGATGTATATAAAATAATTAAATTGACGTTAATTTTATCCAGTAAAATTATAAAAAACAAAAGGCTATCCATAAAAAATAAACTCTCAAAAGAGTTTATTTTTTAAATAGTATTATTTTTTCCGTAATAACTTTTATTTTTTTTCCATCAAAGCAAAAAAATATTTTTTTATTTCTTCCCTTAAATCTGGGCGGTCAGCGGTATAGGCTAAAATAGCTTTTAAATAATTTAAGGGATCACCGGTAGTCAACCATTCCCCACCCTCAACTTCTTTGGCATAAAACTTTCCACCACGACGAATATACTCAGCAATCGCATCAACAATCCACAATTCATCTCCCTTACCTAAAGGGGTGTTTCTTAAAATATCAACAATATCCTTATCTAAAATCATACGACCAAAGTCCGCTAAATTAGAAGGGGCATTATCAATACTAGGCTTTTCAATTATCTCTAATATTCTATTGGTGCCGGTTTCTAATTTAACAATACCATAACGATTAACTTCTTCTTTTGGCACAGCCTGAACACCAATCATTAAATTACCAGTCTTATTGTAATCATCAACCATCTGTTTACTAAAAGAAACTTTGGATTTTACTAAATCATCCCCCCAAATATACATAAAAGGCTCATCATTAATAATATTAGCGGCAGATAAAACAGGGGTGCCATTACCATAAGGACCTTTCTGACGTATATAAATAAAATTAGCTAGTTCGGAAATCTTTTTTATTTCTTCTAGCTTTTCTTCTTTGCCAGCCTTTTTTAATTCAGACATTAAAGCCCAGTTATGATCAAAATGATCTTCCAAGGGTTTCTTGTCCCATTTAGTCACCAAAATAATATCTTCAATTCCTGCCTCAACCAATTCTTCAACCACTAATTGAATAATTGGTTTATCAATAATCGGCAACATTTCTTTAGGCATGGCTTTGGTGGCTGGAAGTAATCTAGTACCAGAACCGGCCACGGCGATAACCGCCTTTTTTATTTTCTTCATATAATTCGATCCTTAAAAACTAAGATTATATTAATTAATTTTGAATATAAATTACAAACTTTTCCATTTCCAATGATACTTTAGCCAAGAACGAACATGCTCCCTGGCTAACTTATTAGTAAAAGCAAAATACCAAGGGAGTTTAGCGCTAGCTCTTTGATGATCATGAATAACAACGGCTTCTGGATTATAAATCACCTTCTTACCTGCTGACCAGGTTCGACGACAAAGATCAATATCCTCAAAATACATAAAATAATATTCATCAAAGACCTCTCCACCTCTTTTTTTATGCCCTAATTTAACCGCAAAATCTCTTTTCATTAAAAAACAAGAACCCATCAACCAATCCACCTCCATTATTTTACTATGATCAACAAAAGACATGGTAAATCCCTCTCTAATTTCTTTAAAATAATCTCCGAGGAAAGTACGACGCAAAAGCGGAATAATTAAACGCGGAAACTGAAAACAGGAAAATTGCAAAGTATTATCGGGATAAAATAATTGCGGACCAACAATACCAACTTCTTCATGACTTTTTAAATAATTATACAAAACTTTAATCGCTGATTTTTGCACAATAGTATCGGGATTTAAAATTAAAACATATTCACCACGCGCTATTCTTAAACCATAATTATTACCACCACCCATGCCTAAATTTTTAGAGCTTACTAAAAGATTGGTATTGGGATATTGTGAAATTTCAGATAAATTATCCCCAGAGTTATTTTCCACTACAATAATTTCATAATTCAAACTAGACCAGTCGGCAATTTTTATTGAGTCGAGACAACGCAATAATTTATCTTTAGATTTATAGTTAACAATAATAATGGAAATATCCATATTTACTAATTAAAATACTGAATAAAAAGCACCAAACGCCAATACCAAAACATTAAAGGATTAACCAAATAACGCAAAACAGGATTATTAATTTCCTGAAATTCAATGCGACTCGCTAAAAAACAAATTATATTCTTATAATAACCTTTGTCAATCTGACGCAAGTTACGACGATAAGTAGAAATCTTGCGCCAATTAATAGGATTTAAAAAATAACCACAAACCTTAAGTTTTATTGGTAGCCACTTCCCTAATAAAGAATAAACTAACATGCCCAATTCCATTATTAACAGAAAAGGTAAAACTAAAAACAAAGTTAAGGGTCGATAAAAAGCTAATAATAGAAACAAACGATTGCGCTCCATGTAATAGAGCATTCTAATACTCCTTTTAAATTCATACTTATGATAAACAACTGATTGGGGGGCTAAGATAATTTTATACCCTGCCAGCCTAGCTTTCAAGCCGATATCAACATCATCATGATACATATAAAACTCTTCAAAGTAGCCACCGATTTTTTCAAACACTTCTTTTTTGATTAAGAAAGAGCAACCACTAGCATAACCTTTAATCTCTGGATAACCCTTTATCTCCCGATCTAGAGAACCATATTCACTGGTAAAACCAAAACCTAAAAAATGAAAACGATTGCCAAGAGAATTAATAATTCTTTTTCCATCTTCCCTAAATAAAAGAATTTTGGATTGAACTAAACCAATGTCAGAGGAACTTTGACTGGCCCTTACTAACTCCTCTAACCAATTCTCGGTAAAAACTGTATCCATATTAGCAATCACTAAACACTCACAACCATCAACTATCGCCTGTTTAACGCCAAGATTATTAGCAGCGGCATAATTACCATCAGAACGTGTTAAAATTATTGCTTCCGGAAAACATTCTTTTAAATAATTAAAAGAAACTTCGGAAGAAGCGTTGTCAACAATATAAACCGAACGATAATTTTCTGGATAACTTTGTAAACGCAAACTATCACGACAAGCCTCTAAAAAATGCTGGGCGTAATCTTGATAATTAACTAAAATAATACCGGTTTTTTGTGGTTTAAAATTCAGCATATTTTCTCAAACTAACTTTTTTGCTTTTTAAAATGATAAAGCAAACTAGGCACAAAGCTTAAAATAGAAATTAAATTCCAAGCCAATTTTAATAAATAATATTGCCAAGATGGCTGCCATTTCTCAAAATAACTCAACATGGAATTACGAAAATATTTTTGACTTTTACCAAAAGGCACTTGATTAAAACTCTGCCCCACATAATCTAAACAGGTGGCTACTGGCGTATACCAGACTTCTCTTCCTTGTTTTTTTAATTCACGACAATAATCAACTTCTTCAAACCAAATAAAATAACGCTCATCCAATTCTAAATTTAAATTATTTCTAATCATAAAAAAAGAACCGCGTACCGAATCCACTTTAGCTTCTTGATTATAATTGAAATTCTTAAATAGATAATTATCAACGATAGTTGGAAAAAGATGAGGTAATTTAAAAACAATAGCTAACTGATCAAAAAAACTCGGAAAACGACGAACATGAGGAATAATATTGTCATTTTTATCACACAAACGACAACTAGCTACACTAGCGGATGGTTTTTGTTCAAACCAAGCTAACATGTTTTTTAAAGTATCAAAATGCACTCTCATATCTGGATTTAAAAGAAGTAAAAAATCACTTTTCTGCTCACGAGCATTAATAATACGTATAGCTTGATTATTAGCTTTAGCAAAACCTAAATTATCGCTATTACGAACGAGATTAACTTGGGGAAATTCTTGAGCCACCATATCAACGGAAAAATCAGAAGAAGCATTGTCAATCACAAAAACCTCAAAAGAAAAACCAGTGCTTTCTGAATTAAATAAAGCTTTCAAATTTTCTCTTAATTTATCTTTAACATTCCAGGAAACAATAATAATTGATAAATTCATATGATAAAAACTTATGGGATTAATCTTTTTTTATAATACTTAGCGGATCTTTTATTTTAAAAATAACTACTTACAAATTTTTAATAATTAACAACTCTTAATGTAATCTAATAATTCTAATTAGTTTAAAACGATCATTTTCACCACTTAAAATTTTAATACAATGTTTTAAAACCAAAAATTCAGAAGCTAAAAAATTAAATAATTCTTCGTTAGCCCTACCCTGCTCCGCTGGAGCGGCGATATCTATCTTAACTGTGTCATCGGAAAGTATTTTTATAAAAGCAGTTTTCTTAGCTCGCGGTCTTACCTTAACTTTTAAATATAGTTCTTTTTTTATTTGTAATTGCTGTTTTAAATAATCCCAAGTCATGGTTGAATTGTGAATATAATAGCGTTAGGAATATTTCTTCCTGGACCAACCATATATTCATCATTATAAATTAAAGCCGAAGAATAGCCGCCATCTAAATTAATGGCGTAATCAACTTGCATCGCTTTCATAACATCAGCTAAATCTGAAACTGTAGCCTGGCGAGCAATCACTAAATATAATTTAC
>JALOQQ010000101.1 GCA_025453315.1 Planctomycetota bacterium | reverse complement strand
TCTAAAAAAGCAATTAAAAAATAATAGAAAATAATAGAAGACAATTTAAATAATTGTCTTCTTTTTTTTACAAATTACCCACTTAGTTTTTAGTAAAAATTCAAAAAACTAAGCTTAATTATGATCATAATTAAGCTCTAATAGTTATCCACATATTTGTACACAAACGATAAACAAATAATACCCATATTGACATAATTCTATATTCGATTTATTAAACTTTTTTATTTAATATTAGCAAAAAAGTTACCACAAGGTGACATTGCCGTCAATATTGATTTTTTGCCTAAATGTGTTATGATAAGAGAATCAAAAAAGGCATAAATTTATATAAAAAAATGGTAAATTTATACCTCTTAAATCGACAATTTAATAACAACTAAATACAATCACTATGGCAGAAGAATTTATGAGACAGAAAATGTCGATAAAGAGAAAAAAACGTCTTATCGACATGGCAAATAGGGACATAACTTTGTCTCCGAACGCACAATTTTTACATGAAACTCTTATGAGTATCGCAACTGCGTAAACATTACGCCAAGACAAAATAAAAAAGGGATTACCAAATCCCTTTATTTTTTTATTAATTTTTTTTAATTAAAACTTACCAAGAACCCTGAAAATTTCCTCCTTATTATAAGGTTTGGAAATTAGGCCGTTTGCTCCGGCAGCCAAACAGGCATCCACTTCTGCTTTATTAGAAGATCCGGTTTGTAAAACAATTGGAAGAGACTTATTGTCTTGCTTAATTTTTTTAATCAAACCTGGAACACCCATAGTAGCGGCGCCTTCTTTTAGATTGATATCGGTTAAAACAATATCAATTTTACCGGTTTTAAAAATTTCTAAGGCCTGAAAAACTTCTTTAGCTCTAAATATTTCCCGGTAAAAAGGTGATATTATACTTTTCAACATAAGATAGGCGTCGTTGTCATCTTCAACAATTAACAACACCGCGTCTTTCTTAGTCATTGACGCTATTTTGGCTAACTGATAGGGAATTCTAATAAAGAAAGTGGTTCCTTTGTGGGCAATAGAAGTAAAAGAAATAGTTCCTTTAAAGATGTTTTCGACAATATTTTTTACAATTGATAGGCCCAAACCATCTCCTCTGGAATCACTTCGGTCACCTTGAAAGTTTTTATTAAAAACAAAAGCTTGTTTATCTTCAGGAATACCAACACCATTGTCTTCAACAGTAATTTTCAATTCAGAATTAAAAGAAGTTACGTGCAATTTAATAAGACCGTCTTTATCGGTAAACTTAATAGAATTACTAATGACGTTATCAATAACTCTTCTTATTAGATCGCCCTCGCTAAGAATAACCTTGTCTGAAATATTAAAATTAAATTCAATCTTTTTATTCCTTTTTTCTACTTCAGATTTAAAATATTCTTGCAAAGATTCTAAATATTCCTCCAAGTTGATCTCTACCATGTCAAAAGAAATTTCTTCACCGGCCTCAATTTTATTTGCCAAAGTTAAAGTTTTGGTTAAATAAAGAATATAAGTGGATGAAGTTAATATGAACTTGGTATATTTCTGAAATTTCTCTGGAGAAACGCTTCCTGACGCCATAAGATGTGCAAAACCCATAATATTACCGGCTGGATTACGAATATCATGAGCAACCATATGAAGAAAATTCTTTAATTGCCCAGTAATTACAACCGCTTTTTCTTCGGCTTCCTTAGCTTTTAATTCAGAAAGCTTAATTTTTGTCACATCGTCAATTGAAACTCCAACAAAAATTTCTTTACTTTCTGAACTCTTATTAAGAATGACCGTGGATATCCTGGCAAAAATCAAAACATCTTGCTCATCTTTTAAGACAGTATCATAAATACCGCCATTATTAGCTATAATCTCTTTAACTATTTTTTTGCCTTCATTGCGGTCAGCAAAAAAACGCAAAATCGGAGTTTTCTTGGTTTGAAAATTAGTAATACCAAAAAATTTCAAAAAAGCGTTGTTAAAGTAAATAATTTTATTACCTCTAATAATAATCATCGGCTGACAATTACTAGACAAGAATTCTTCATTTAAACGCATGATTTTTGCTTGCAAATTGAGATTATCGTTTTCATCAATAATACAAATTACCCCTTGTTTAAAGAATGAAGCGGTTACAACATAAGAAGTCTTGGTGTCGGCTATTTCCTCATAAGTTTCTTTTAACTCTCCTTTACTGGAAAGGCAGGAATTAATAACTTCTAAAATTTTGCTGTAGATGTGCTGTAAATTTTGGTTCTTCATAAAATCGACCAAAGTAATATTATCGAAATCATCGACGTTGTGTTTTTTGACTATAAGTTCTTTATCCACAAAAAACACTATTTCGTGATCCCTGCCACAGACTTGAAAGAAGAATAGTTCTTCTGCTGAAAAATCATCATTTGCTTTCATTTTTATTATTTATTGGTTAATATTTATTTTTCAAAGTAACGATTAATTCGTAAACTGTTTGATAAGAACAATCTTATCTTAAAACTCTTTACGAAAAAATAAACTAATATAATAAAATATCATATTTTTAAGAAAAAGTCAATATTTTGTTTTTAACAAAAGTTAGTTAAAAACAATAATATTTGTTAAAAAAGCCTTTTTGCTGGCACAAAAACAGGCCTTAAAGCCTGTTTTTGTTATTTGGAGCGGGTAACGGGAATCGAACCCGTTTCTCTACCTTGGCAAGGTAAAGTAATAGCCATTATACGATACCCGCATACGTGCCGCGGGAGGGAATCGAACCCTCACTCTATCGCTAGAATTGGATTTTAAGTCCAACGCGTCTACCAATTCCGCCACCGCGGCCTAACTAACTTTTCCGCTTAAGGCGGATGTGGAGATGGCGGGAATCGAACCCGCGTCTAACAGATCTCCCTGTACACTTCTACGAAGATAGTTTAGCCTCATTGTTTTGCTATTTTCATAAGAAGCTAAACGAAAGTGAAAATAGCTAGCCCTCTATATTTCGAACTGGAAACGAGGACTTGTTCCAATTCTATCCCCATAATTTGACACTCGCTGGCGACTATGGAGCCTTATCGGGCGAATGGTCGCGGCTAAATTAAGCGGCGACAGGAGCGAAAGCTAGGTTAAATTTAAAACCTGCTTTGCTAGCCATTTTTTTGGCATTTGTTGTTTTCGGATCTGTTTAACGTGTTAACCCGTCCACGCCCCGCATGTGCAGAGACATAACTGCTATCGAGGCCTTTTTCATCCCCTAGTATTACAAATGTTTTCTTTTTAAAACACTCTGTAATTTACGTTCTGTCTCTCGTTTTTTTATAGTTTCCCTCTTGTCAAACTGCTTTTTGCCTTTTGCTAAAGCCAGTTCTAATTTTACGAAACTGTTCTTAGTATATATTTTAACCGGTATCAATGTCAAGCCTGCTTCCTGTTTTTTTGTTACCAAACGCACAATTTCTTTTTTCTTTAGCAATAATTTACGCGGTCGCTTCGGATCATAATTGATTTGGCTGCTAGCGTACTTATAAAGT
>JALOQQ010000100.1 GCA_025453315.1 Planctomycetota bacterium | reverse complement strand
TATTAAAAAACAAAAATCCAATTACTCTTTTTTCAATTCTTTAAAAAACTTAGGAAAAAGATGCTTTATTTTTATAGGGTTAGGTGATAATGCAAACAATTTATCAGAAATTTTTTTAATCTTAGGACAACCCCTTAAAATACCTGAAAGTTTATGCACAGGACAATTCGTCATAATAAAATCAGAATCAACAGAATTATTACAAGCACAACCACCTAATGACCGTATTTTTTTTAAAATATATTCACTCCTAGTATAATTAGACCTCTTTACCTCCAATAAATAGCATTTTTCAGACTTACAGATATAAGCTCTCTTAAAATCTTGAAACGTCATACCAAAATATTGTTTTATCCAATTATATATAGACATAAAAGAAACGCCAAGATAATCTGCCATACCTCCAGCAGTATCGAACAAACAAGCCTCTAACAAAACATCTACAATAGGTTTTCCATACTCAACTTGTAATTTTAAAACATTAGATGAGTGCTTTGATTTACACTCGCTACAAAATACAAAATCTTTTTTACAAAAAGACACCTGATTATTGCAGTACGGAGTATCACACTTTTTAACATTTTCACCCATATGCAACCCCCTAACCCCAAACAACATTGTTACGCATGTGCTCAACAATCTTATCAATATCAGAAGGCAAATCAAACAATTCTATGTAACACCTTAATGCCATTTGGTTCAACGTATTCTTAAATACTTGATCCGACAAAACGGAAAGTAACTGGCGCTCATTAGCTAGACCCAAAACAGCTAATGCTTTCTTCTTGTCGCCACCATACTTGTCTATCTGAGCTTTTGACAAATATTCAACATTACGCTCCAACCATACTTCAGGTATAGCTCCGAGTTTACCATTTATTATAATTTGATCTATAATTGCATCAAAAATAGTGGCTTGCTCTACTTGAGAAACGTGACTTTTATACTCTGACTCAAAAGCTTTGCGAAAAGCCATTTCATCGTCAAAACCTTCCGCCTTAAATAACAACGAATCAGCTTCTGGTATAATATTAACCCTAATACCCTTAACAATACCTTTAACGTCCAATACTAAAGACGCGTCTCTAGCACTAACGTATTGTGTTTCAAAAGGAGTACCGTCCAGATTCGCCTTTATACAGTTTTTTAGCTCATCCACAGTTATTTCCTTATAAGGAACCCACTTGTCAATAAAACTACCATCTTCATATTGCTCCCCATAACAATATGCCATAATCTCTAACAGAATTTCATGCTTATCTGTTATTTCTGATATTTCATTTACATTTTCTATAATTTTCTTGTAGCCATGTTTACTCTGCAAGTCAGATAGCCTACCCTGATATTCCACAGCCATAGGTCTAAATTCTGGCCGCTTAATGTTAAAACTAATATTTTCCTTAGTTATACCAGAAATTTTTGGCCAACAAAAAAACACAACAAAAACTGAAGGATCTAAATCCTTTTCTTCATAATTACTTATTTTAATAGAAGAAATTAACAACAACTCTTCGTCTTTTCCTAATTTTTTATTTATCGAATCTATGATAATATCAGAAACAGCATATTTATACAAAGTATTAATACCTACAGTTTGTTCCAAAGCTTTTCTAGCTTTAGTATAATCTGTTCCACCGCCACCCTTTTTCATACCCTTGTAATCATACAATTTTATCAAGTTATCTTTATTTTTTTCCCAATAATTATCAATATTTTTATTAAAAGTCTCCCTTTTCATAGAAAAAAACGCCCTATATGGGGTGGACATTGGTTCTATTATTATTCTATCCATTGTATTTTCTAATTTCAAATTCTGTTCTTGGTTCGCCATGGTATTTTTTATCCCCTTTTACTATTTTTTCACTTCTTTCTAACCTAACAAGTTTATCATCTACCAAAACTTGATTTTTATTTCCTTTATTACCTTTTTTTCCCTCACCTTGAAGTGCATCAAGCACTATAGACGGTAAATTATCCAAATCTGGTTCCGCTTGCTTAGGGCAATAAAAAACAAATCTTATTTCACACAAATAGTCTATAGGCTCCAATCCGCCTTGTTCAATATATTGTTTATAAGCTTCTTCTGAAATAAACTCTCTAACAGTTCCTAATTTTTTAGAATGGCCCACAAACGGCCTATTTTTTTTACCCCTTCTAATTATAAGATCATTTTTCTGTACTTTTGGCCTACCTTCTATAACAAATTTAAATACTTTTTTCATTTACACAATAGCCTTTTTAAAAAACTTAAAACATTAATATCAGAACAATTGTAAAATTGTCTAAAAACGTAATCTTTTGATTTATCGTCAATACTCCAAATTTCATTAACTCTCTTACCTGCATAAGGACCACTTAAAAATAAAATATCATTCTCTTCTAACTTATAAATATCCTTAGCAGACTTAAGCTTTTTTTCAACAGGAACCATTAATTTATTTTGCGTTATTTTCATGATCTTTTCTACCAAAACTCAAAACCTCATTAGTAGTCGGAGCTAAAACACTAAAATCTTGAGCAACTGATTCCTTTACTGTTTTAATATAGTAGTTAAACAAATTTAGGTCCTTACTACTATCTCTTCTTAAATAATAAAACATATCTACCCTAAATACCATATTATCTGGAGTTTTAGTACCAAAAAGAATTCTACGCATCACTGGATAAAAAGCAATAGTATTATCACTAGTTTTTTCAAAACTTTCCGAATATGCTACAGGAAAAGTAATAACACAAAGATCATCAGGCAATGCCTCACCCTTTGAATACTCTAGATCATACCCTCCTATAAAAAGCTTATTATTCGACGATACCAAAACCATAGGCGTATCTTGAGTAAAAGGGCTCATTACAAATGAAAACTCTTCATCAGCTTCATATTCCTCACTTTCAGGAGCGTTAAGCTCTTTTTCAACACCTTTATTTTTAAAGTTATCTCCGTTAATAGGAATTTTAGCTTCGTTAACTTCCTCACTCAATTCTTTTTCCCATCTTTTTTCTAGTTCAGTCTTTTCCATTATTTACCTCAATCATATTATTTCAAATTTTTAAAGACGTTACTCCGTCTTTTTTTCTAACTGTCCAAACTTCATCAAAACTTATCAGGTTATTAACATAACCAGAATTATCTGTAAAAATAACAGTGCCTATACTAAATAATTTAGGAACACTATTTGCCAATTTTTGGCTATTTGCCGAATCTAAATAAGAAAAAATCTCGTCTAATATTAGAATATTACAACCCTGACCGACACTTCTAGCTATCTCGTGCAACGCAATAACTATTGCAATAGAAATTTTACTTAATTCTCCATCCGAATAAAGCATTAACGGGATTTTTTTCCTACCTTCTTCTATTTCTATTTTTATTTCAGATTTCCAAAGGTCTTTTATATCCGCCGCATTCCGCTTCTTAACTTTTGCATCAAATGACGTTATATTCACACGAATAGGATCTCCAATAGAAACAAAATAGTTATTAACAAATTCAGATATTTCATTCATAAACATCGATAACTTATGCAACTTAATAAAAGGAA
>JALOQQ010000099.1 GCA_025453315.1 Planctomycetota bacterium | reverse complement strand
TTTGAGTAAAAACATTCTAAATTTGTCCGAATAAGCGAATATAAAATAAAAACGAGCAGAAATGCCCGTTTTTATTTTAAAAAATTTCAGAATTTTCTATAGTTTTTATATTCTTAGAAATAAGCAAATAGAAAAAAGACGAGTTTGAGCTCGTCTTTTTTGAGTCTCCTTGATTTAAAATTTTGTAAATGATAATATGCTAAATTAAAAAGTTATTTAACAATAAAATAGATAGTTATGAAACGATTGTATTTATCAAGATTTGCGCATTTTTTTTACAAAGAAATTGCCGAGGGCGATGTGGCTTTGTATCATTCGATAAAGATGTCTGTAATATTTTTAGATTATAAGACTGCTAAGGATTTAGAAAGTACTTACGAAGGACGCTCTTTTGCGGAATTTTGTGAAATATTTTCTAATAATAATCTCACTGAATCTCGTAAGTTAATTAGAAAGATGATTGCTGCGGGATTTTTAATTAATGATAAGAAAAAAGATGATGATTTGTTAAAATCAATAGTCTTTAATATTCCTAATCCTTACCCCCATATTTTGTATTTAATGATGGTTGATGGTTGTAATTTGGCTTGTCGTTATTGTTTTGAGTCAATGAATCAAGGCAATGTTACCTGTGAGTACAAGAAAATGCCCGAAGAAATTATTGAAAAAGCTCTGAATCGTTATGTTGATCTTATTAATGCTAATCCTAAATTATTTCCCAAAGAGAAAACTATTATTTTTTATGGTGGCGAACCTTTAATTAATTTTCCCGGAATCGTGTTTGCTTTAGAAAAAATAAAATCCATGCAAAAAGCAGGGAAAACTCCCAAGAAATTGAAATTAATATTAATTAGTAACGGAACCTTAATAAATAACGAACAGGCTCGAATTCTAAAGAAGTACAAGGTTAATGTTAGTATTTCTTTAGATGGCAATGAAAAACAAAACGAAAATAGAGTTTTTTCTAATGGTATCCCGGCTTTTAAAAAAATAATGCGTGGTTTCAAAATTTGTCAAAACTTGGGATTAAATACTTCAATTTCTTGTACTATTAGCAATTCCAATATTAATGAAGTTAATGCCGTGGTTTCGGAGATATTGAAAAATAAGGTTTATTATTTAGGATTTAATATTTTACTAGGCGAGACTTCTTCGGAGTATCACAGAAAGGCCGCTAACTTTATTCTCGATGCTTATAATATTTTTAAAGAGAATGGTGTTTTTGAAGATAGGATGCATAGAAAAATAGAGTCTTTTTGTAAGAAGAGGCCAATGTTGTTTGATTGTGCGGCGGCCGGTGGGAATCAATTAGTCGTCTCTCCGGAAGGGTCTATTGGTATTTGTCATGGATTTTTTAATGAACGTAAATATTTTGCGGAATCGGTTTTTAATTCTAATAATCCTTTGAAAAATCCAATTTGGCAGGAATGGAATAAGAGAACGCCATTTAATATGAAGGAATGTCTTAATTGTGAAGCAATAGCAGTTTGCGGTGGTGGATGTTTAATGAATGCTGAAAAAGTTTATGGGTCAATTTGGAAAGTTGATGAAAGTCATTGCGAACACTCCTTACAATCTTTAAATTGGTTGATTTGGGATTTGCATAAATCTTTATTGACAGTCGCCGATGTTTAAATTATTATTAAATTAGGTTTTTTTATTAATTTAAAGCTCTTTTCATCATGAAGAAAGTAATGTTAGTTTCCAGTAGGCAACAGAAAAAACAGTTTAAAAAAATTGCTACAGTTGTAAGTTCAAAATGCGGTGGTGCTGGTGGTTCAAGCGGTTGCTCAAGCTGTACTTACAAATAAAATTGTTGTTGCCGGATTTTTGTCGCTTCTTTCGACAAATTGGCGTTAGCCAAAAGAAAAAAAATTACTGAGGGTTAGAAATGACCCTCTTTTATTTTATTAAATAGTTTGTTCTAGAGTGTAAATTGGGGTTATTGGTTTTTAAATTAATTATATTATATAATATATGGTATAAAAATAATTAATTAAATTATGAATAAAATAAGAATACTTTGTTTTGGAGATTCTTATACTTGGGGCTATATTCCAGGAAGTAATCACGAAAGATTCTCGGAGGAGATAAGATTTACCAAGGTTTTACAAAAATTATTAGGATCTGCTTTTGAAGTAATTGAAGAGGGATTAAATAGTAGAACCCTTATTTCAGATGATCAAAGACCAGGGAAGGAAGGTAGAAACGGGAGTTCTTATTTAATTCCTTGCTTAGACTCACACGATCCTTTAGATTTGGTTATTATAATGCTTGGTACAAATGAGTTGAAAGATCAGTTTAATAATTCCGCAGAAACAATTGGCGCTCTTTTTGAAAAACATTTTGTTAAGGTTATTGTTAATAGAAAATCACAATTTCAAGATAAATGTCCTCAATTATTAATAATTTCTTTACCAATAATCAATGAATCAACTGAATATGCTATCGCGAGATATAAAGGTGGAGCAGAAAAAGCAGCTCAAACAAATAAAATTTATGCTGAAATTTCTAAGGCCAATAACTGTTATTTTGTTGATGTTAGTTCTTTGAAAGTGGGTATAGATGGAGTTCACTTGACTAAAGAAAGTCAAATTAAGTTAGCAGAAATGCTTTATGATAAAATAAAATTAATATCATTTTAACTGTGAAAATAATTTTATTCTAGAATAAAGCTTAGAGATAATTTTTAATTAGTATAAGAAAAGACGAGTTTGAGCTCGTCTTTTTGGTTATGGTGCGAATATTTTTTTTATATTCACTAGCAGTTCATCATTAATTGGTATTTTGTTCCCAATTCTTTCAATCGGCTTTAGGTTGCCATTCTTTTCATATAAGGCAATGTGAAGATGAAAGTGGGGAATGGTTTGTCCGGTTTCAACACCCTGATTAAACCAGCCAATTAGTGGCGGTGCTTCATTATTAGTATTAATGATTTTTATAGCATTTTGATAAAGAATAATTAAATCAGTAATTTCTTCTTTATCTAAATCCGTAATTAAAGGAAGGTGTCTTTTTGGTATTGCTAATAAGGCATATTTCCCTAAGGGGAAATAATTAATTATTAATCTGCTATACCTTGTTTCCTGTAAGAGAAGTGTTTGCTTTACTTCGCAAAATACGCATTTTATATCTTGGCACATTTTTACCTCCTATTTAGTTGTTAATTTTACTGATTAGTTAAAATATCATTTTAGTTAATAATTGTCAATAGAAAATATTTTAATTCATTTACTAATAATCGTTTTTTCTTTTGTTTTTTGATATACTTAGATTAGTAGTAGGCTCTTAAAATAATTGTTATGACAAATGATTTATGCCTTCCATAAAAATACACAATCAAGAAATTGAATATCAAATTAAACGTACCAAATTAACAAGAAAATGGCGCTTGATAGTTCGTCCAGATGCTTCAGTAGTTTTAACCTTACCAAAACGCAAAAGTATTATGGAGGCTTTTTTTCTGGAAGGTTTTTTAAATGACAAAGCTTCTTGGTTATTGTCTTGTTTGTCTAATTTTAAAAAGAAGAGTATTCCTTTTTTCTATAAAAAAGAT
>JALOQQ010000098.1 GCA_025453315.1 Planctomycetota bacterium | reverse complement strand
GAGATTCTATAATGTCTAAATATTTTTTTGCTTAGCTTAATTGTACTCTAACTCCAGAGCCCATAGAAGAACAGATGCTGATATTCTTAATAAAGGAACCTTTAGAACTGGAAGGTTTCATTTTTTTAAGAGCCTCTAATAAGGCACCGTAATTTTCAATTAATTTTTGAGCATCAAAACTAACTTTACCGATAATAGCATGAATGTTAGAGGTATCATCATTTTTAAAACTAATCTTACCTTTTTTTAATTCAGTAGCGGTTTTAGCTGGATTCATGGTGACGGTATCGTTTTTAGGTGAAGGCATTAAACCTCTGGTTCCTAAAATTTTAGCGATTTTAGCTAAATCTTTCATTATAGCTGGTTCAGCAATAGCTACTTCAAAATCAGTTTTTTCGGTTTTTAAAATTTGTTCTATTAATTCAGCTCCGCCAACATAATCGGCGCCAGCCTCTCTAACTTCTTTTTCTTTTTCTGGAGAAACGAAGGCAGCTATTTTTACAGTCTTGCCAGTACCGTGAGGTAAGCTAACTGCTCCTCTAACTTGTTGTTCACCTTTTTTAGGATCAATACCGAGATTGAAATGTACTTCTATTGAAGCGTCAAATTTGGTTTTACTGGTTTTCTTTACAATTTCTACTGCTTGAGCAATTGGATAAGCAATTGATTTATCGTAAATTGCTTCTTCCTTTTTTTTAACTTCCTGATGCTTAGCATCATTTTTTTTCATTTCTTTTTTAGCCATAGTGTTCGTGGTCGTAGTGTTGATTTAAATCAACTCCCACAAAATTATAAATTAATTATTCCTTAAAGGAATAGATGAAAATTCATTTTACTTACTTTATTTCAACGCCCATTTGTCTGGCAGTACCTTTTATCATTTCCATGGCGCCATTTAAATCTTTAGCATTTAAATCAGCCATTTTTATGTTAGCAATTTCTTTAACCTGATCTAAAGTTAAAGATCCGATTTTTTCAGTTAAGGGCTTGCCTGAACCTTTTTGAATTTTAGCGTACTTTTTGATCAATTCAGAAGCCGGAGGGGTTTTCATGATAAAGTCGTAAGTTCTATCAACGTAAACAGTTATTTCTACTGGCACAACTTCGCCCATGCGGGTTTTGGTAGCTTCGTTAAATTTGTCACAAAATTCTTTAATGTTTAAGCCATGTTGACCTAAAGCGGGGCCGACTGGAGGTGCAGGATTGGCCTGACCACCAACAATCTGTAATTTGATTTTGGTTTTTATTTCTTTTGCCATATTAAAATTATTATAAATTAAATTTAGTACTGACAGAAGACGCAGAAGCGGCGTCGTTTTTCCTAAAGCTTTTTGGCATCACCAAAAAAGTGAGGAAAATTTGTCATTACTTGATTTATTGTTTATTTATTACTTAAGCTTTTTTGATTTGTAAAAAATCAAGCTCTACCGGCGTTTCGCGACCGAACATAGAGACTGATACTTTAACTTTTCCCTTAGCCTCATCAACATTAACTACTTTACCTTCAAAATTCTTGAATGGACCTTCGTTAATTTTAACTACATCACCAATTGCAACATCAACTTTAAATTTAGGTTCGTCTACACCCATTCTTTTTTGTAGAGCTTTTATCTCTTCTTCGCCAATTGGAGTAGGAACAGTACCAACACCAATAAATCCAGTAACATTAGGAGTATTTCTAACAATATACCAAGATTCATCGGTAACTATCATCTCTACTAAAATATATCCTGGAAAAACTTTTTCTTCTACAACTTTACGTTTACCATTCCTTATTTTAATTTTCTTTTCGGTTGGAACTAAAACATTAAAAATTTTATCCTCCATATCCAAGGATTCAATTCTTTGGCGTAAATTTTGTGCTACATTTTCTTCATAGCCAGAATAGGTGTGAAGCACATACCAGCGTCGCCCTTGGTTTAATGTTTGTTTTGCCATATTTTTTTAAGTTTATTTTATTGTAGGAACTAAAATTTGATTAATGATTTCAAGCCCCAATTAAAAATACTGTCGAGGGCAAAAAGAAAAATAGAAACTACTAAACTGATAACAAGTACCATGATAGTATACTGATAAGTTTCTTTTTTTGTTGGCCAAGTGACCTTTTTCATTTCTTCCCAAGAAGTTTTGAAATAGTTAATGACTTTTTCCATAAAAGTAATTAAAAATAGCCTCGCGGCCATTTCTAATTTATAAGTTACTAATATTACTTAAATAGTAGCTAATAAAAAAAATAGTGTCAAGAGAATATTTTGACAATAATATGTTTTTATGTTATATTGAATGTATTATAAAAATATTGCTTTTATTTATAAATAAAGATACAATAAAACCATCTTTCTTATATGGTGAGCCCAAATTTAAGCTTAAAAAAATCGGAATCATCCTCACTTTCTTTAAATGAAAGCGCCAAGCGCTTTTTTCAAGTTGTTTATACAGAAAAAAAGGAAAAAGAGAGGGAAGAAGAAGATGAAACGCCAAAAATAAGAGTTTCAACCTTAATTTCTGAAGATCATTTATTACGTAAAAATGCTATTGCCAGAATTTTAAAACGTCAGATAGTTATTGAAGGAACTCTTAAATCAGTAAATAGTCAGGAAATCGCTTCCCATTTATTAGTGGAACTTATTAGAGCGGCTTATTTACCTAATAATAAAATACCAGAACAAAAGATTACTGAGGTCGCTACCTTGATTGATAAGTATATTATTTTGAAACTGGAAAGTTTGCACGCTTTAGATTCTTCTAGTCTTAGCACTAAGATGAAGAATATTATTAAAGAAAGTAATAAGCTAGTAAATTGGCTTATTGATTTGGTGGCTTGTGAAATTGAAGAAATTTTATTAGAAGATAAAGTAAAGCAAGTAGCAAGTAGTAATCTTTTCGATTTTCTTTCTAAAAATATTACTTTACCTCCAGACAGTCCTTATGCTTCTGATTTAGAAATTCAAATTTATTTAAGTATTTGTCGTAATTTCGCTAAATTTGACGCTGACATGTTACGTTTAGTTTTGTTTAAATATTATAATAGTGGTTGGACTAGCTTCTCAGCTTCTGCTAATGAGATGGAAATTAGGTCTATTGGTAAGAATATTAAAAGTTTAAGGAATGCTGTTGAAGATCAATTACAACATCCCCTTATTAGGCAAATAGATAAAATTGTAAAAAAATATTCTCTTTTTTATTCTATTTTTTTAGAAATTATCAGCTCTGATCCGGTTAAGGCTTATGCTGATATTAAAACTGGTCCGAAAAGTTATGCTAGTTTAATCAGTAAAACTTGTGAACAAAAGTACAATAAAGTAAGGGGTAGGTTATGGCGTGCTGCTGTTCGTAGTATTATCTATATCTTTTTGACTAAATCAGTTTTTGTTGTAGCTTTAGAAGTCCCGGTTATTAAATGGTTAAACGAACCGATTAATTACTCTGCTTTAGCGATAAACGTTGCCTTTCCGGCGGTGCTTTTATTTTTAATTATTGCTTTTATTAAAACTCCGTCTAGCAAGAATACGGAAAAGATTGTGGAAGGTATTAATGAATTAACAATTGGTGAGGGTAAGAAAAAAGTACCTTTTGTTTTACGTCAACCCAAAAAGAGAGGTTGGCTTATTGATCTTATTTTTGGCTTAGTTTATACCGCCGCTTTTTTCTTTTCTGTTTATGTTATAGTTTTGGTTTTGAATCGTTTTAACTTCACTTGGGTTAGTATTACTATTTTCCTTTTCTTTTTAGCCTTTGTTAGTTTCTTTAGCACCATGATTAAAAAAGATGTTAAAGAATTTATTGTTATTGAAAGTCGGGAAAACATTTTTAGCTTTTTAATTGATCTTTTCTATATGCCTATTATTGCTGTGGGCAAGTGGTTGTCTAATAATGTTTCTAAAGTAAATATTTTTGTCTTTATTTTTGACTTTATAATTGAAGCTCCTTTTAAAGTTTTTGTTAACGTGGCTGAAGAATGGACACGTTATGTTAAAGAGAGAAAAGATGAGATTAGTAATTAATTATGACGACATTATCAATTGTTGCTACACCCATCGGTAACTTAGAAGATATTACTTTACGCGCCTTACGTATTTTACGTGAGGCCGATATTGTTTTATGCGAGGATACACGAGTAACTAAAAAATTACTTGATCATTACGAAATAAGTACCCCAACAATTTCTTATCATCATCATTCTGGTTTAGCTAAAGTCGAAAAGATTTTAGAAGCTTTGCGAGCTGGAAAAAAGGTGGCTTTAGTTACGGACGCTGGTACTCCCGGAGTAGCTGACCCTGGTGGTAGATTAATTGCCGAAGTGCTTAATTCGGAGATTAGTTCAGAAGTTAAAATTGAAAGTATTCCCGGGGCTTCGGCTTTAACAGTTTTATTAGCTATTTCCGGTATTGCTACTGATAAATTTTTATTTTTAGGATTTCCGCCACATAAAAAGGGAAGACAGACTTTTGTAAAAGAGGCTTTAAAAAGTGAATATCCGGTGGTGTTATATGAGTCTAAATATCGTGTTATTAAATTATTTCAAGAATTGGCAATAAACGGAGAAAGAGAGATTATAGTAGGTAGAGAATTAACTAAATTATTTGAAGAAGTTTGTCGCGGCACTACTACCGAGGTTTTAAATTTATTAAAGAATGATGTTAACAAGCAAAAAGGAGAGTTTGTGGTTATTGTAAAACCTTTAGAAAAAAGAAAAATAGAAGATTAAAAAAAATAAAGAAGATTAAAAAATTTGGAAAAAAGTTTTCAAAGATAAAAAAAGGACAGTAACCACTTTTATCGTGAATTACTGTCCGGGTCATGTAGCGCAAAACGCCTTGGAAAAACTGGTGTGTATTACTAAACGATACACTACATGTAAAAAAAATTAAAAGGACTAAAACTACTGAAATTAAAGGAAATGCCCCAATACATTAAATCAATTGTTTAACTAACCTAATTTTAAAATAGCTTAAATTTTTATTTATGTCAATAGAAGATAAAAAAAACTTTTATATTACTACTACTTTGCCTTATGTTAATGCTGAGCCACATATAGGCTTTGCTGCTGAAATAGTTCGTGCTGATGTTATTGCTCGTTATCAAAGAAATTTAGGAAAAACAGTTTTTTTTAATACTGGTACTGATGAGCATGGTCTTAAAATTTACAATAAAGCCCAAGAAAATAATTTAGAGCCACAAAAATATTGTGATGAGTATGCTGCTAAATTTGATAACTTAAAACAAGCTTTAAACTTGAGTTATAATAGTTTTATTCGTACTACGGATGAGCATCACCTTAAAGCTGCTCAAGAATTTTGGCGACTTTGTGAGCAAAATGGCGATATTTATAAAAAAACTTATTCAGCTAAGTATTGTGTAGGTTGTGAATTAGAAAAGACCGATTCAGAACTGGATCACGGACGTTGTCCTTTGCATCCCGACAAAGATTTAGAAGTAATTGAAGAAGAAAATTATTTTTTTCGTTTTTCTAAATATCAAGAAAAACTTTTAGAGCTATATCAAAATAATGCCAGTTTTGTTTTGCCTGATTTTCGCCTTAAAGAAATAAAGAATTTTGTCGAAGCTGGTTTAAATGATTTCAGTATCTCACGTTTAAAAAGTAAAATGCCTTGGGGCGTACCAGTGCCTGGAGATGAAAATCAAGTAATGTATGTCTGGTTTGATGCTTTAGTTAATTATATTTCTTGTCTTGGTTGGCCAGATAATAAGAATCAGTTTAATGAGTATTGGCCCGTTATTCAGGTGGCTGGTAAAGATAATTTACGTCAGCAATCTGCTATTTGGCAGGCTATGTTATTATCTGCAGGCCTAAAGCCTTCACAACAAATTTTGATTTTTGGTTTTATTACTGCTAATGGTCAGAAGATGAGTAAGAGTTTGGGCAATACTATTGATCCTTATGAGGTGATTACTAAATATGGCACTGATCCCTTGCGTTATTATTTACTCTCGGAAATAAAAGTTTTTTATGATAGTGATTTTTCTTACGAAAAATTTGATAAATTATATAATGCTGATTTAGCCAATGGTCTCGGCAATTTAGTAGCACGTGTTTCTAATCTTTTAGAGAAAAATGAAAT
>JALOQQ010000024.1 GCA_025453315.1 Planctomycetota bacterium | reverse complement strand
ATCGCTGGAGAATTAGAATCTAGTAAAGTCTATGAAGATGATGACATTCTCGCTTTTATGGATATACAACCAGTGCATCCCGGACAAACTTTAGTAATACCAAAAAAGCACATTGATCATTTTTCTGATTTAGATGATGCCTTAGCAACTAAAATATTTTCTTTTGCTCAACAAATTTCTAAAATTATAAAAAAGAAATTAAATCCAGAGAGAGTTGGTCTTTTGGTTCATGGTTATGGCGTAGCTCATGCTCATATGATTGTAGTTGCTCAATATGATAAAAATGACATTACTTCCGGGGCGATGGCTAAAATTGAGGAAGGGAAAGTAATCTTTACCATGGACAATCTTAAAATAGCACCTCGTTCTGAATTAGATGAAATGGCTCAGTTAATTAAAACAGATCTTAATTAAATAATTAAATTTTAAATTAGCTTTTTAAAGCTTGTTATATTTTATGTTACCAAATATTTTAATTGGTTGTATAGGACAAGGTTTTATCGGTAAGAATTTGGCTAATGATTTTGAAAATCGTGGTTATTCAATAGTTCGTTATTCTAAAGAACCAGAATATGAGATGAATCGCGAACAAATTGCTAAGTGTGATATTGTTTTTATAGCAGTGCCAACTCCAACCACGCCCCAGGGATTTAACTTTGATATTTTAAAAGAAGTAATAGCTTTAGTCGGTGTTGGTAAATCAGCGGTTATTAAATCAACTATTATGCCCGGAGTTTGCGAAGAGTTGCAAGTTCTTTATAAAGATCGTTTTATTTTTCATTCCCCAGAGTTTTTAACTGAAGTTAATGCCGCCTTTGACACCGCCCACCCGACTCGTAATATTGTTGGTTGTCCTATTGATAATGAAGAGTATAAAAAACGAGCTCAACAAATTTTGGCTATTTTACCTGAAGCACCAGTAAACTTAATTTGTCGTGCTAAGGAAGCTGAGCTTATAAAATACGGCAGTAATTGTTTTCTTTTCTTAAAAGTTGTTTATATGAACGTTTTGTATGATTTAGCGCAAAAAGAGGATTGTGATTGGGAAAAGATAAAGATTGGTTTAAAGGCTGATTCTCGTTTGGGTTCTAGTCATTTTGACCCAATACATGCCTCAGGCATTGATGGTAAGCCTGGTCGTGGTGCTGGTGGACATTGTTTTATAAAGGATTCAGTTGCTCTATTAGAGTATATGAAGAAAATCGGAAGTGATGTCGAGGGAATTGCTTTTTTGGAAGCAACTATTAATAAAAACATTAAACTTTTAAAAGATAGTGGCAAAGATTTAGATTTATTAGAAGCTATTTTCGGAAAAGTTTAAATATAATATTTGTTATAGTTTGTTATAAATTAAAAAGTTGCCTAAATGGCAACTTTTTGGTTTTTAAAAAATATTTTTAATGATTTATTGTGTAGCCTGTTGAGTATAGGTAATAGTTAATTACTTGGGTGTTTTTTATTAAAAATTTAAAACCTTTAGCTTTAAAAGAAGTAAAATTATTAATATAAAAATTACTAAAATTATAGTAAAAATATAGTTATTTTTATCAAAGCTTCCCCATTTAAAATCTTTTTTTAAAATATTATAAGATTCAGATTTTGTTCTTTTTATTTTAAAAAAAATAAATAAAGCTATTGCGAATAAAAATAAAGCGATCATCATAATCTCTGTTCGAGAAAAGTTATTAAAAATTTTACCGCAAAAGGTGTATTCATTTGTGCCATTATACCTCAACCACATGTGCATTTTATAACAACTAGTTGATATTTTCTGGCTACTAGCAATTCTAGATAAAACAATACTAGAGTAAAATAAAATTATTTCTAGTAAAGAGAGAAGGATAAACTTAGTATTAAAAACTTTTTCTTTAATTTCTGGAAATTTGTGCGAAATAAGAAATAACAATCCAAAGAAAAATAATAATATAAATATAAATGCTAGTGATAGTAAAGTTATTATAAACATAATTTACCAATTATTAATCTTAGAGGTTAGACTATGATTTTTTAACATTTTTTATTATATCATTTTATATACAAAATAAAAACACGCTCCCTAGTGGAGCGTGTTTTATATATAAACTGTTTAGAATTATTTTTCAACTTCAAAGTTTACACTGTAGGTAAGTTTAGATTCTTGGCCAGTTAATTTTACATCACCAAGAGTATTAGATGTCTGAGGAACAGTCATAATTTTAGTAATTTTTCCTTGTTCGTTGGTTTGGGCCATAAATCTTTTACCCATAAAATCAACTAAAACTTTTTCATTGGCTAAAAAGCCACCAGCATCCATATAAACCTGAGAGTTAACAGCCGCTCTATTCTTATCAAGTTTTAAGTATAATTTTTCACGAGTAATGCTAACGTCAGCTTCATCTCCTCTAAAAGAAGCGATTTTGTTTAAGTTACTGTTAAGTACTAAAATATTAGAATTGTTAAAAACTACTATTTTGTCGCCATCTACAGTAGATAAGACGTTTAAGCCCATAGCCCAAGAAGCACCTTCCCATTCACTAGTTTTTTGTGAAGAAAGCATCTTTAAGTCTTTGTTAAGCTTAACAATGCCAATGCCATTAGAGAAGTAAAGAAAATCTCTGCTTCCGCTAACATCATAAGCTTGATAGCCAGAATGTTTAAAGGTACTTAATAAGTTGCCAACTAAATCATATTTTTTAACAAAATAATCATCGGCGGCGTAGATATTGTAAGTTTCTGGATCTTGATAAACTTTGTGATTGCCATCTTGGTAGTAATTAAGAGCCATGCTCTTGATTACTTTTCTGGTTTCACGATCAAAGATATAAATGCCTTTATCGTCAGCAGTTAAAACAAAGCGGTTGTTGTAGGAACGAACATTATATTGATAATTTTTAGCTTTAAATTTTAAACTATCAATAACTACTAAATTTTTATCCCAAATTTTTACACCTTTATCACTGATGGTAACGATATTATCGGCAAATTTGTCGATTCTTTGATACCATTCCCAGTAATTATTAGTAACTTTATTAACTAAAGTTTCAGTACCACTGGTAATGTCATATTTGTAAAAAGAAAATTCGCTAGCAGTATAAGCATAAAGCTTACCATCTTCTTCGTTGAATTTTACATCAGAGAACTTCCCATATTGAGCAGTCTTGGTGTTAAAAGGCTTAAACTTTAAAATACGATTCATTTTCCCGTTTTCTACCTTAAACACTTCCAAGCTATCGGAATTAGTAGAACCGACATAAAGAGTGTCGTTATAATAAATTGCATCGCCGGAGTAGTAAGTCTTTGTTTTTGCATCCGCAGCTTTAGTACCAGCGATAAAAAGAATCGCTAAAGCTAGGATTAATACTGATAGTTTTTTCATATAAAATATTAATTACTTTTTAAAAATATATAAATTTGTTAGTTATTTATTAATTAATTGTTATTCGTTAAATTTATAATTTTCTGAGTAATAGACTATATTATATTATTTATGATAAATTGTCAATAGCTGGACAATACTTAACTAATTCGCACTTAATTCCTAGTAAAATAAAGAAAAAAACAGCTTTTTGGCTGTTTCTTCTTTTTATGGTTAATTTAATAATATTTGTCAATCTATAAATTTAATACTACTAACAATTTCTTCCATGAATTTAACGTTTTCTGGGTTGGCGCAATAAGTATTAAAGGTGTAATTCTTTTTTTTGCCGAAAATTACAAAGGTAGCATCTCCTTCTTTGCAGGTGCTAGTTGCTTGGTAATACAAAGTTTTTATGCCATTAATAGTTTTTATTTGTGGTGCTGGTTGGTTTAAAATAAGGCCCTTGGCAATATTATTCTGAGTTTCAAACATTAAATCGTTTTCATTTTTAAGATTATTCGTATAAATACTATAATTTCTTTTCCAAGAACAACCATCTAATATTGAAATAACGCCAAATTCGATTTTATTATCATATTGATCATAAGGATTCAATTTGTAAGACTTATTGCCCCAGTTTTCATTGTAGGGAATGTCAATTTTAAAGCCATTATCTTTGTTTTCATAGGTAACCCAATCGCTACTTGGCTCATAATTAAATTCTGGTTGGCATAAAGAGTTCATCATTCGACTATTTTTTTGAGCTTGTTTAAAAATTTGTTCTTTTACTTCTGGTGTTAATATCTCTTTCTCATTTTTTTTAGGTTCATTGCTAAGCACCATCGGAGTGATTAAGGAATCATTATTTTTAGATAAAGTTGATAGACATTGTTTGGTCACTTTATTATTTTCTAATGAAAAAAATAAAGAAACAGCCGAAAAAACAACGGCTAGTAAGCTAAAAAAGACAAGTATTTTATATTTATTTTCCATATTGTTTTATTTTAAAAACAAAAGTTTATTTATATTGATATAATAGAATAACAATATTCTTTTATTTTGTCAATATTATAGAATAAAAATATGGGTAAAAATTAATAAATTTTTACTGTCATACCAACCTTAGCTAAATCGTAGATGTATTTAGCATTATTAACTCCAAGTCTTATACAACCATGAGAAACTGGTTTACCCAAATGATCTTCACCTTCGCGATAACCATTTGGCCAGACTGGCAATTCATGAATACCAAATTTTCCTTTTCCCAGTCCTAACCAATAGGGCATCCATAAGCCATAAGAAGACCAGGCTTTAGGGTGTTTATTGATAATTTTAAAAGTGCCAATTGGGGTTGGCGTGCTTTTCTTGCCAGTAGAGACTTTAAATTCTTTATACTTTATACCACCCACTATATAGAATAATTTTTGTTCTTTTAAGCTAACTTCTAATTCTTGTTTTAAAACGGCATCTTTTTTGGTTGGATCAAATCCTTTATCTAATTCTTCAGCATCCTTATAGCCATCATTATCAGTATCAGAATTACTAAGGTCGGTATGAAAAAGTATTTCCATGGCGTCATTTAAGCCATCATGGTCAAAATCATTGTCAATTTGTTTGATTCTTTTAGGATTGAGTGGTGAAAAACCATTTTTTATTTCCGAACCATCGTTGTAAGTATCGCTGTCAGTGTCCGGATTATTGGGGTCTGTGTGGTAAATATTAATTTCTTCTTCATCAATTAATCCATCATTATCATTGTCATTAAGAGCTCCATAGCTCGTGGGGATAACTAGAAAAAATAAAATAATTACAGTAAAACAAAATATAGCTTTTTTCATGTTTTTATATTATAATAACATAATAACATATTCATAAAATTAGTAATATATACTTATAAATTTGGAGGATTTTTTTTAAATTATGTATAGTGAAAATTTTAAAAATCACAAAAATTATATTGAAGATCCGGAAAAGGAGGCTTATAAAGATGGAATTAGGCGCATTAAGTCTTATCTTAAAATAATTTCTCAAAGAGTTAATCAGGAAAATAATTCAGTAATTAAAGAAGGAGAGTTAAGACCAACCCCTTTATTAGATGAAAAAGCGGCCATTACTTTGTCGTCTTTTTCTCGAGAAGAAGTGAATGGTCCATATTATAATAGCTGGATCGAGGAAGATCAAAAATTTGTTAAGAAAAGAGAATTTGATTATAGTGGCGTAACTAAATACGAACATGATTTAAATGAGGCTACTATTGTTAGTAATGAGGAAAGGGAAGAGGCGCGAAAAGCCAAAGAATTTTATGCTAAAGAATATAATGCTCATACCCCAGAAGAAATAGTGGAAATTTGGAAAAAGAAGCAAGAAAAGGGAAAAAGTTTTGTTTGTGAGTTAACAATTACGGCTCTTTTTGATAAATATTTTGGTGATAAGTTTTTGGTAGTACGTGCTTCCAATTTTGATGATTACAAAAACGGAGTCGATAATGTTATTGTTGATAAGGAAACAGGACAAGTTATTTGTGCTTTTGATGAGGTTAGTGATAGAAAAGATGGCGAGGGGGCAAAGAAAAAAGAAGAAAAGATTATTAAAATAGCTAAAGCCGGCGGAACTCATATTAAATACGGACTCACTTATAAAGATAATCAGTTGCTAAAAAAAGCTATAAAGAATATTCCAATTTTCTTTTTAGCTATAGAAAATAAAGAATTGGAAAATTTAGTAAAATCTATTGATTTAAGTTCTTCTGATAGTAAAGAAAATGAATTAGAAACTATAAGTAGGCTTTTAAAATCATTAGAGGTACAACGTAGTTTACTTTTAGATCAAGAAATACCAGAAGAAATTAGAAAGAATCTAGAAAGTTTTAATAAGCCACTCAATACTTTAAATCAAATATTGTTACAAAAGAGCAGTATAATCGAAAGTGAAGTAACTGCTTAAACGACTGCTTTAAGAATCTTCTTAACTTTATTATTAAATTTTTTAATTTCTGATTGACAGATAAATATTTTTGTTGTAAATTATCTACTTATTATAATTTAAATAATACAGATATTAAGTTATAAAATAATTTTATTTTTACTGTTATAAATATTATACGAATATATGAAAAAACACTTTTTAATCCCGACTTTACTATGCTTAATAACCCTTTCTTTAACTGGTTGCGGAAATAAAACTAGCGAAATAAAACCAGAGTCAATAATTACAGTAAGCGCTAAATCACTTAGTGAACTAGCAATTGCTACACGTCAGGTTAAATATCCTGGTATAGTTACGGTTGATAATGAAGCTAAAATTATTGCTAAAGCCAATGGCAATATTACTTTTTCTGATATAAAAGTCGGAGATAAAATAAATGCCGGTCAGAGCTTGGGTAAAATTGATGAGAAGGGGGTGGTAGCAACTGCTGATTTTAATTCGGCTCAAATAAAGCAAGCACAAATTTTAGTTGAACAGTCTTTAGCTTCTTATCGTTTGGCGCAGAGTAATTATAGTAATTTATTATCTTCTTCGCGCAATGATTTAAAACAAGCTGAGATAATGCGTGATCAAGCAACTGTTGGAAAGAATAATTTAAATATTACAACCGACGATAGTTATAAAAGTGCTTTATTGGCTTATGAAACAGCTAAAATTGCTACTGAACAAGCTAAAATTAATTTAGAAAATAAAAAAAATCAAATTACTCAGGGTAGTCAAGACACACAAAGTAATGCTTTAAATATTGCTCAGGCCGTGGCTAATGATTGTAATTCTTTAATTGCTAATATTAATAATTTAATAGATTTTGATAATAATCTGGGCACTTCCTATCGTAATGCTTTGGGTATTTCTGAACCCGGTTCTTATTCTAGGGCCCAAGAAAGTTATGATAAGGCTAAGCAGAGTTATAATAATTATTTAAAACAAACTTACTCTGATACTCTAAGTAATGTTAAGGCGGTTTTTAGTCTAACTCAGGAAGTAAAGAAAATGGTTGATTCTACTAAGTATCTTTTAGAAAAATCAGTTTCTGGTTCTTCTTTATCTCAGGAAGATTTAATTAATTATCAAAAAACAGTTTCTGGTTATCAGAGTCAAATTAATTCAGATATTACTCAGATCAGTGGCGCTGAACAAGCTTTAGAAAATAAAAATTTAGGCAATCAAGATTTAGCCGATAATTTACAAAAAGCTTATGAATTGGCCAAGAAACAAGAAGAGTCAGCTAGACAGAGTGTGGAGAGTTTGAAATCCGGAAATATTAGTCAGAAGGATCAAGCTAAGTTTAATGAGGACTCAGCTCAAAATCAATATGGCGCTACCAAAATAAAAATTGATAGTCAAATTACTGCCACCAAACTTCAATTAGATAGTGCTCGTTTGCAATATGAAAATGCTTTAGTAAATTTACAAAATCTTTATGATAATCACTCCATTATTTCTCCTATCGATGGCATTTTAACGCAAAAAGCCATTAGTAATGGTGATTCTATTTCTCCAGGACAATTAATTGCGGTGGTTAGTCAATTGGATAATATTAAAATACAATTTTATGTCGAACAGGAGAGTTTAAGCAGTATTAGCCTTGGCATGTCAGCTACTGTTAGTGATACTATGGGCAATAATTACCAGGGAACAATATTTTCTATTTCTCCTCAAGCCGATAATTTAACTAGACGTTTTTTAGTAGAAATAAAGTTAGAAGAGGGGAAAGATTTAGTTTCGGGAACAGTTGTTGATGTAGCTTTAAATTTAACTATTAACACAGAACAAAAAGAAGACATTATTCTACCTCTTTCAACCATTGAAATAGGGCAAAACGGCAATAATGTTTTTGTTATTGAAAATGATTTAGCTAAAAAAATACCAGTTTCTATAGTAAAAGTAATCGGTGAGTTAGCTGAAGTAAAAATTGAGGCACCTAAAGAAACTAAAATTATTATTGAAGGCAATAAATTAATTAGCGAGGGGCAAAAAGTAAGATTATCTCAATAAAAATATGTTGGAAAATAACAATTTTCACGAAAATCAATTATCCGAAACAGAAAAACAAGCTCAAACAATAAAAAATTCTGATTACTTGTATTTAGAGAAATTGGATTTTAAACCAGAATTACGTAAAAGCTGGTTAAATTTTTTTGTTACTCGTTCTCGAGTAGTTTTTTTATTGATTTTATTACTGATAATGTTGGGAGTTTTTTCTTTTTCCAAATTACCTCGCGAATCTAGTCCAGAGGTAAAAATACCTATAGGAGTTGTTATTACAAGTTATCCCGGGGCTTCACCTTCGGACGTGGAAGAATTGGTAACCAAAAAAATAGAAACCAAAATAGCCGGTTTAGCCGATATAAAAAAAATTTCTTCTACTTCTGCAAATTCTTTATCTTCAATTACAGTAGAATATGACGCTAAAGCTAATTTAGAGGATTCTTTTCGTAAGTTAAGAGATAAAATCAATGATGTTAAAACTGACCTACCCAGTGAAGCTAATGAACCAATTTTTAAAGAAATTTCTCTTAATGATACGCCAATTTGGAGCGCCTCTTTAGTTGGTCCATATGATGGCTTCACTTTAAGGGAATATGGTAATAAAATAAAAGAGGAATTGGAAAAAATTCCTGGAGTTAGGGAGGTGCGTATTTCTGGCGGTGACGAAAAAGAATTTGAAGTAGCTTATGATCCAAATAAATTAACCTATTATAAAATTGCTGCCGATCAAGCTAATCAAATTATAAAAAGCAATAATTTAGCTATACCTTCTGGTACTTTTGAGGGAGAAAAATTTTCTTATCCAGTACGTAGTGATTCGCGTTTTTTTAGCGCCGAAGAATTAGGCAATATCCCTCTTTTTCATAGTTCTGAAGGGGCAATTGTCTACTTAAAAGATGTTGCTAAAGTTCAGGAGAGAGTAATTAAAAAAACGGTTTATTCTCGTTTTTCTATTAATGGTCAAAAACCGCAAACCAATGTTTCTATTGAGATAATTAAAAAAACCGGAGGCTCAATTATTGAAGCTGTTAATACGGCAGAGCAAAAAATAAAAATAATGTTAGCGGCTATTTCGCCAGATTTACATTACGATGTTAATCTTAATATGGCCGAATTAATTGATAAAGATTTTAAACAATTAAACCATGATTTACTCTTAACATTTATTTTAGTCTTTATTATTTTATTTGTTATTATTGGCTTTAAAGAAGCGTTAGTAGCTGGTCTAGCCATTCCTTTAGTTTTTTCAGCGGCTTTTGGTGTTATGTTGCAGGCTGGTATTAGTCTTAATTTTCTTTCTATCTTTTCTTTAATTTTGTCTCTTGGTCTATTAGTTGATGATGCTATTGTGGTGGTCAGTGCCACAAAGCAGTATTTAAAAACAGGAAAATTTACTCCTGAAGAAGCAGTGCTTTTAGTTCTTAATGACTTTAAAATGGTGCTCACAACTACTACACTCACCACGGTTTGGGCTTTTTTGCCGCTTTTGTTTTCTACCGGTATTATGGGCGAATATATTAAGTCAATTCCAGTTACCGTATCAGTAACACTTTTAGCTTCTTTAGTAATTGCTATTATCATTAACCATCCTTTAGCAGCTACTCTTGAACGCATTCGTTTAAATAGAAAATTATTTTTTGTTTCTCTTGGCGCTTTATTAATTTTAGCTCTTTTACTTTTTAAAGTTTCATTTATTGTTGGTTTGATTTCTACTATTATTATTTTGGCTATTATTTTTGTTTCTTTTCGTTGGTATAGAAAAACTGGAAAACCATTAATGCTAAAAAATGAATTTTTAGTGTTAAGCGAAAAGAAAGATGATGATTTAATAAAAAAGAAATTAAAAGAACAGGGAAATGAGCATGATCAAAATTTTATTAATCGTTTGATTCATGGTTTAGTTAATTTCAACCTCATCCTTCCTGTTTATGAAAAATATTTACGTCGCTTTGTAACTACTAGAAAGAATCGTCTTAAAGTCTTGGGCTTTACTAGTTTGCTTTTTATTTTTGCTATTCTTTTGCCAATTACTGGAATAGTGCAAAGTGAATTTTTTCCGGTCTCTGATCAAGAGAGTGTTTTTATTGATATTGAAGCGCCCATTGGTCTGAATTTAGAGGAGACTGATAAATATGTTATTCAAGTAGAAGAAAAATTACTTCCTTATAAAGAAATAGCTAATTTTGCCACCTTAGTGGGCGTACCCAGTCAATTTAGTTCTTCTAATAATGGTTCCCATTTAGCCTCAATAACCATTCGTCTTAAAGATAAAAAAGAGCGTAAATTAAAATCTTATCAGTTAGAAGAAAAAATAAGGCAAGATTTAAAAACTATTTTGGGGGTCAATATTAAAGTTAGTACAGAATCTGGCGGTCCACCAGCTGGCTCTGCTTTTGAAGCGAGAATAAGTGGAGATGATCTTCAAATTTTAGATAGAATCGCTAAAGAATTAA
>JALOQQ010000023.1 GCA_025453315.1 Planctomycetota bacterium | reverse complement strand
CAGGAAAGACCCGCCGGTGACGATAGCAGATGAACTTCAGCCGCTTGATACACCGTCTACCAGCGGATCACAAGTGACGTCATCACCGAGCGTCATTAACACCGACTGTGTTCTGTCGCCTCCATCGCCTGTAACGATACAAAACCAACAAACTGATCATTTCTTTGCTAGTATCATACAATATTTACAGACAGGCCAATTACCAACAGACAGACAGCAGGCCAGACGAATCATTTTACAGTCTGAACATTATATCATTGAGAATGATGTATTGGTTCATTTAGGCATTAACAGACACAAGAGATTACATCAAATTGAACCGCTCATTCATCAGTTGTGTATTCCACCGGAACAGAGACTACCAATGTTATCAAAGATGGAGATGAAATAAAGGTAGTGGCTCGTTTTGCTGAAGATAAGTTACCTAATTTAGAAGCTATTCAAAATTTACAAATCATTAATCTTAAGGGGCAATCAGTATTTATTAAAGACGTAGCTAAGATCGAATTAAAACCCTCGGTTGACGCCATTACTAGATTAAACCAAAAAAGAACAGTATTGCTTTCAGCCAATGTTCTATCTTCAGCTAATCCGCAATTAGTTTTAAAAGATTTTCAGGAAAGAATAAAAGAATATTCATTACCAGAAGGTTATGAAATTAGTTACGGTGGTCAAAATGAGCAGAATGCCGAATCAGTCACTTCTATTATTTATGCCATGGGTGTTGCTTTTTTGCTAATTATTTCTACCCTTATTGTTCAATTTAACTCAGTGAGAAAATCTTTGATTGTTTTAATGACCATACCTTTGGCTCTAATAGGCGTCTTTGTTGGTTTAGCTGTAATTAGAATTCATTTGAGTTTTCCGGGATTAATAGGTGTTCTAGCTCTTTTTGGAATTGTAGTTAAAAACGCTATTATTTTGGTTGATAAAATTAATCTTAATTTAAAAAGCGGAATACCGCATCAAGAAGCGATAATTGATGCCGGTAAATCACGTTTAGAGGCAATCTTTATAACCTCTGTTTGTACTATTTTTGGTATTTTACCAGTCACACTTTCCAATGAAATGTGGCGTGCTTTGGGTAGTGTAGTAATTTGTGGCTTACTCTTTTCATCTTTCCTTACTTTGTTCATTATCCCTACTTTATTTGCTACTTTTATTAAGCCCGAAGACGACTTTCCAAAACAACAACAATAAGGTATTATAAAAGCATAATTTACGGTTAATTTTTTCTTATATGGCTACACTTTACCGAGAATATCGTCCCCAAAATTTTTCTGAAATATTAGGTCAAAATCATGTAAAGATAACGCTTCAGAATGAAATCATGAGCAATAAAATTGCCCACGCTTATTTATTTTGTGGTCCCAGAGCGGTTGGTAAGACAACTTTAGCTAGAGTATTTTCTAAAGCTATTAATTGTCAAAAAAGAAAAGATGGTGATTTTGAACCTTGTAATGATTGTTTAGCTTGTAATAGTATTAATTTGAGTAACAATTTTGATATTGTAGAAATTGACGCCGCCAGTAACACTGGTGTAGATAATGTTAGAGAAAATATTATTTCCTATGCCCGCCTAGCACCTTCACAGGCCAAATACAAAGTTTTTATTATCGATGAAGTACACATGTTATCAATTTCTGCTTTTAATGCCTTACTTAAGATAATGGAAGAACCGCCGGCTTTTGTAATTTTTATTCTCTGTACCACGGAAATACATAAAGTACCTAGTACCATTATTTCTCGCTGTCAACGTTTTGATTTTAAGAGAATCAATGTTGTGGACATGATTAAAAAACTAGATTACATTGCTAAAAAAGAAAATATTAAGATTTCCAAGAATGTTCTAGAAGCAATTGCCAGAAAAGCTGATGGCTATATGCGCGATGCTGAAAGTCTGTTCGGCCAAATAATCTCCATTAGCGGAAAAGAGGTTAGTGAAGAGGAGGCTAGCTTAATATTGCCCAACACCAATAGCACTGAAATAGTAAAACTTCTCAATCTTTTAAATAAGAAGGATGCGGTTAATGCTTTATCTTTAGTTAATCAATTGGTAGATAACGGAGTTAATATTCGTAATTTTTTAGCTGATACTATCGAGGTTTTAAGAAAGATGATGATTGCTAAAATTAATCCTAGTTTGGCTGACAGTTTGGGTTTAAATTTAAGTGAACAACAAGAAAAAGAAATTAGTTTTTTAATACAGGAATTAGAATTATCCAGAATAGTTGTTTTTTTAGAGGCTTTTATAAAGGCTAATCAAGAAAGTAAAAACGCCCTAATTGCCCAATTGCCAACGGAAATTATGATAGTAACTTTGGCTTCAGGCAGTGAATTGAAAAATTATTCTGAAAAAAATGATAATTCTTTTAGGACCATTAGAGATTCAATAAAAAATTCTGATAATATAAAACCTCTAAACGATATTAATGAATATGTTAAACCGGCAAAAACTAAGAATTTAAAAAAAGACATTACCCCAGAATCTTCAAAAGAGGAGGAGGAAGGTGAAATAACTAGTATTAATCATGAAAGTATTTTAGAAAAATGGAATGAATTTTTGATTTCTATAAAAAAATATAACCATTCCTTGTCTTTTGTTTTACAAAATTGTCAACCACAAAATTTAGAAAAAAATAAACTTTGCATTGCCTTTAAGTATAAATTTCATCGCGATCGAGTTAATGATTCGCAGATTAAACCAATTATTGAAAAAACTTTAAAAGAAATTTATGGTAGTGCTTTAAAAATTGAAGCAGTACTTGATGAAAATCTAGACTTAACTAGAAATAATAGTTCGGAGGATAAGGTGGAAAATAATATAAAAAACACCTCAACTTCAACTGATTCATCCCCGCAGGGGGAAGAAAACAAAACCACTACCGGTGGAAACGAAATGATTACTAATTTATTAAAGACTTTTGGCGGAGAGGTAATTCAATAAAAATAATTTAATTAAATCATTTTATTAGTAAAAAGTTGTTAGAAAAAAATAAATAAAATTGTAAAAATATGTTAGATATAAAAAAAATACGCGAACAAACTAACGAAGTAAAACAAGCTCTTCTTAAACGTTTAGAAGAGAAAGATTTTGATTTAGGGGAAATTATTAAATTAGATGATGAAAGAAAAATTCTGGTAAAAAAAGGTGATGACTGTAAGGCTGAAAGAAATAGTTATTCCAAAACCAAGCCTTCTCCTGAAATTATTGCTAATATGAAAAAATTGGGTGAAGAAATAAAAGAAGTAGAAGAAAAAATAAATACCATTGAAAATGAGTTAAAAGAGAAGCTAGCGGCTTTGCCAAACCTTCCGGCTGAAGATGTTGTGGCTGGCGGAAAAGAAAATAATGAAGTAATTTTAACTGTGGGCGAAAAACCTAATTTCAATTTTACACCCAAAGACCATGTTGAATTGGCAACTAATTTAGATATTATTGATTATAAAAGAGCGGCTAAAATGTCAGGCGCGGGTTTTTGGATTTATAAAGGGCAGGGAGCGATATTAGAATGGGCCTTACTTAATTATTTTATTAATTTTCATCTTGCTAATAATTATACTTTTATTTTACCACCCTATCTTTTAAATGAAGAATCAGCCTATGCTTCTGGACACTTACCAAAATTTAGAGATGAATTATTCTGGACACAAGATAAGTTATGTTTAAATGCTACTAGTGAAATGATGCTTAATAATTATCATCGTGATGAAGTATTAATTGAGAAAGAATTGCCTTTAAAATATTTTTCGTATTCGGCTTGTTTTAGACGTGAAGCTGGAAGTTATCGTAAAGAAGAGCGCGGTATGATTCGTGGTCATCAATTTAATAAAATAGAGATGTTTCAATTTACTCATCCCCAAGATTCTTGGCAAGCTTTTACGGAATTGCGTCAAAACGCAGAAAGCTTAGTTACTGGTTTGGGCTTACATTTTCAAACTACTAAATTAGCGGCTGGTGATTGTAGCTCGGCTATGGCCAAAACTTATGATATTGAAATATGGATTCCGAGCATGGGAATATACAAAGAAGTTAGCAGTGTTTCTAATGCCTTAGATTATCAAGCTAGACGTAGTAATATTCGCTATAAGACAAGCGAGGGTAAGAATGAATACGTTCATACTCTTAATGGCTCAGGATTGGCCACTAGTCGTCTTATTCCGGCCATTTTGGAACAATGCCAAGAAGCTGATGGACGTGTTAGAATACCAGAGGTTTTACGTCCTTACTTTCCAAATAAACAAGAATATTTATCTAATTAAACATTAAAGGAGGAATAGTTAACGTTTTTAATACTTATGCTGAAAAGTCGTCTAAAATTTTTTTCTTTCTTCCTTCTAATAAATGCTTTATTAATTTTTCTTTTTCCCAATTACAGCTTAGCTTATCGTCAAAAAAAAGAAACTTTTCCTAAGTTAGCTAATTATTTTATCAGATGGGAAATACAGGATAATGAGGTTAAGGAGTTGGCCAAATGGGATCTTCTGATTTTGGATATGGAAGTACAGGAAAATAGTCGAGAAAATTTACAGAAAATAAGAGAACATAATCCTAATATAGTTATTTTAGCTTACATAACTTCTCAAGATATTTATGATCTTAATTCCAATCCTTATAGTTACTTAGCTCATCTACGCAAAGAACTAGCTGCTCAAATTAGCGATAAATGGTGGCTTAAGGATGTTAATGGTAATAAAACTTCTTATTGGCCAGGAACCTATCTTTTAAATACTAGTGATAATTGTGGCTTATCCTCTAGCGGTCAACATTGGAATGAATTTTTACCAGAATTTATTAGCAAACGTATTGTCGCTACCGGTTTATGGGATGGTGTATTTTTTGATAATATTTGGGGAGGAGTCGCTTGGGTTAATCCTAAAATAGATATTGATAATGATGGACAGGCTGATGATGCTAAAAAAATTGATAAAAAATGGTCAGATGGTGTTAAAAAAATGTTACAAAAAATGCGTGAGCTAAATGGCGATAGTTTAATTATCATGGGTAATGGTGGTATTTTTTATCCTTATCAAGAAATGCTTAATGGCATGATGTTTGAAAATTTCCCCTCTCCTTGGGAAAATGGTGGCACTTGGTCTGGGTCTATGGTTTCTTATTTTAACTTACAGAATGTTAACAAAAAGCCCAATACCACGGTTGTTAATACTTATGCTAAAGATCAAAATAATTATCAAAAAATGAGACATGGTCTAACTAGTACCTTACTCAATGATGGTTATTATAGCTTTGATTATGATGTTACTAATCATGGTCAAATTTGGTGGTACGATGAATATGGTATTAATTTAGGTAAGGCTCAGGACGGAATGTATAATCTTCTCAATAAGGATAATCCAGAAATAAAATCTGGTCTTTGGCGTCGTGATTTTGAAAAAGGAACCGTAATTGTTAATTCTACTAAAAAAGAGCAAAGTTATTCTTTTGCCAAAGAAGAATTTGAAAAGATAAAAGGAACCCAGGATACTAGCGTTAACAAAGGTAATATTGTTAATTGGATAAAACTAGCTCCTAACGATGGGGTTATACTTTTTAAAAGAACAGTGGAAATAAAAGACTCGGCTTTTACTAATGGTTATTTTACTCGTATTTTTTCTTTTTCCGGTACTCAAAAACGTAGCGGTTTTTTTGCTTATTCTGATCGTGTAAAAGCTGAGGCTAAGGTAATATTAAGTGATGTTAGCGGTAGCCGCGAAATAATTACAGCTTTAGGTAGGCAAATAACAATTACACGTGCTGGCAAAAAAATTAGTCAATTTTTAGTTTTTGATAAAAAATACAAAGCCCAAGTTTCCTTAGCGGCTTTTGATATTAATAAAGACGGTAAAAAAGAAATTATTGTTGGGGCAGGAAAAGGAGATAGTGGTGATATTAGTATTTATAATAGTTCAGGAAAGTTATTAAATACTTTTTCGGCTTATGGCAAGAATTTTCGTGGTGGCGTAAACGTGGCTGTTAATAATAAAGGAGAGATTTTGGTCGGCACGATTACTGGTGGTCCACAAGTTCGAGTATTTTCAGCTACTGGCAAATTAGTTAATGCTGGTTTTTTCGCTCATGATAAAAACAATCGTAACGGCGTTAGTGTGGCGAGTGGTGATGTAAATAATGATGGTCAGGAAGAAATAATAACTGTTACTAATTTACAGGGCAGGGGAGAAGTAGCTGTTTTTAATAATAGTAATAAGCTTTTAAAACGCTTTAACGCTTACGATAAAGATTTAAAAGGGCAAATTAATGTCTTAACCAATGATGTTGATAATGATGGTCAAAAAGAAATTTTAACTACTATTAATAATTTTTAATATAAAAATATGAAATTCATTATTAATCATTTAAAGTGGCGACACGAAACTTTCTATAAAAAGAATAAGTTACATTTAGCCGCCGACATTGTTTTGCTTAGCGCCATCTTAATTTTAGTAGTTGTCTTTTTTGTCGTTCATCAGGTGCAGTTGGCAGAAAAAGCTAAAATAGTAATTAGTGCTAATGAGACACAGATCTCTAGTGGCAAATTAACTGATTTTAATTTTGCTTATGAAATAAAAAAAGCAACTTCTAATAGTATTTTAAAAATAAACTTACCTGATAATTTTATTCTTAAAAATAGCTCCCCAGAACAAAAATTTGATAATAATACTTTAAGTTTTGCCCTCGGTAATCTTAAAAAAGGCGATAAGGGACAAGTTAAAATTAGTGGTATTGTTTTAGGAGAAAAGGGTTCTCAACAAGTTATTACTTCTAATTTTAATTGTACAGAATGTGGCTATGGCTATATTAATTCATTATTTTACGCTATTGAAAATTCTGAATTAAATATTAGCATAGAAACTCCTGAAAAAATTTATGAAGATGCTTTAATACCAGTTGTTTTGGTGGTAAGGAATAATGGTTCAGAAAAAATTGAAAGTCTTAATTTAAGATTGTCTAATAATTGGTTAATAACTAATAAAGAGTATACGAATAATTCTTTGGCGCTCAATTCTTTGGCTAGCGGCGAAGAAAGACGAATTCCTCTCGTAATCAAAAAAGAAAGTAATGGTCCACTTTATTTAGAGTCTTTCCTTCCTTTAGCTGAAAAACAATTAAAACAAAGTGTTTGGGAAAAAGAAATTATTCCTTTAAAAAGTAATTTAGAAATAAGTACTAGTATTAATAAAGAAGCCGTTTCTTTTAATGAAGAGTTGATTATTAATTTGCAACTTAAAAATAATAACGACTCTGAAGTAAAAGAAATAGTTATTAATGATTTTAATTTAGATGATGGCTTGGTTATTAAAAAAATTGATTTACCTAAAAAATACCTTAAAAACGGTGGAATTTTTATAAACCAACTTCAAGCTAAAACTGAAATTATTTTGCCAATTAACTTGATTATAAAAAATGACAACGCTCAAACCAGAAAAACTAATTTAAAAAGTCATTTAAGTTATGAAATTGATGGCCAAAAAATTAATGCTAATTTAAACTCTTCTGATATTAAATTTTTAGTTGATTTGAATCCTACGGCTAATATTTATTATTATAATTCTTATGGTGATCAGTTGGGCATTGGTCCCTTACCACCAGTAGTTGATATTCCAACAACTTATTGGGTGTTTTGGGAAATAAGAAAGCCAGATAATAATACTGAAAAGGCTAAGTTTACCGCTTTATTAGCTAAAAACGTAGTTTTAACGGGCAAGCAGATTATTAATCAAGGTTCACTTAATAATGATTATAATCGTTTAAGTTGGGATATCGGTACCTTGGATAAAAATCAAAATTATCAAGCTAAATTTGAGATTCAGATTACGCCTAGTGCCGAAAATCTTGGTCAAGAACCACTGTTATTAACTGATATAAAATTTACTGCCAATGATTCTTTAACCAACAAAACAATAACTCAAAATTTTAAAGACGTTAGCACAGTTTTAGCTAATGATAGCTTCGCCCAAGATAAGGGTAAGGTAGTAGAATAATATTTATGTTTAATTTTTTAAGGAGGATATTAAAACCCAAATATCAAACTCTTAATACCATACAAATCAATAAACAGTTTCTTTTAAATAATTATCAACTTCTGGAAAAACTGCAACCGGAAGCAGAGATTTTTCCTGTACTAAAAGCCAATGCTTATGGTCATGGTTTAAAAGAGCTTTGCCAAATTCTCAATGAGAGTTCGGCTAAAATGGTTATAGTTGATTCTTACCCTGAAGCACAAATAGTTTATAAATATTTTAAAGGTAAAGTTTTGTTGTTAAATGAAATGCCTCACAAGGTTTATCAATATTGTAAAAAGAAAAAGACTGAGTTCTGTATTTATAATGAAGAGACTTTACGTTTTTTAGCAAAACATAAGAAAGGCGCTACGGTACATCTTTTTGTTAACACTGGCATGAATCGCGAAGGCATTGATAATTTAAAAGAATTTCTTGATAATAACCAAGAATATCTTAAAAAATTAGAGATAAAAGGCTTACTATCCCACCTAGCTTCAGCAGAAACAGACTCTTTGCTTAATAGAAAACAATTGGCTGTTTTTTTTGATTGTTTGGATTTATTACATAGCAAAAAAATTTTTCCTCAGTGGGTGCATCTAGGTAATTCGGCGGCAATCTTTACTATTAAAGATAAAAGATTTACAGCTTTTCGCGGCGGCCTAAGTCTTTATGGTTATCATTCTTTTAATGCAAATCATCCACAATTTACTTTAGCTCAACAATTACAACCCGCTTTAAGAATAGTATCAACTATCACCGCTAAACAAAAATTGAAGCCTGGGGAAGCTGTTTCTTATAATGAAACATATCGAACCGAAAAAGAAACTACAGTTGTTACCATACCCTTTGGTTATTATGAAGGTCTAGATCGCCGTTTATCCAATCAAGCTCAATTTTTGGTTTTAGCTAATCAAGCTTTTTATGCTACAATTGCTGGTAGGGTTTGTATGAATCAAACGGTTTTAGATTGTAACTTGAATTCAGTTAAAGTAAATGATTTAGTTGAGCTTGTTTCTTGGCAAAAACCGGCCCCTAATTCCATTGAATCTTTAAGTAAAATTATGCAAACTATTCCTTATGAGTTTTTAGTAAAATTACAAAGTAATATTAGGCGAGAAATAGTTTAAAGTTATGTATAAAGATTTTTCTTATCAAAAATCAAAAGTAAAAACTGATTATCAGCGTCATAAATTAAGTAATCCTTTTAAAAGTGAGTCCCGGGAAAGAAAGAATAAATTTTCTTGGCCCCAGTCTCGTTTTTGGCGAATAGCTATGGCTTTAATAATTGTAGCTACGCTTATTTGGTTTATCTTTTTTTCTAATTTTTGGTCTATAACTAAAATTGATATTCAGGGAATGGAGAGGATTAGTAGGGAAGAGATAGAAATACAGATTCAAGAACAATTAAATAAAAAAGTATTTTACTTTGCTTCTCAAAAAAATGTCTTATTTTTACATACTGAAGAATTAGAACAAACTTTAAACGATAAATATAATTTTGAATATTTGTCAATAATTAAAAAAATACCGCATACCCTAAAACTTACCATAAAGGAAAGACCACGAGATTTTATTTGGCAAGAAGGAGGGAAGAGTTATTATTGCGACGAAAACGCTTATATTATTTCTGAAGTTGATCCTAATGATTCTGAACAAAAAAAATATCAAGTTATGGAAAATCGTAGTCAAAAATTAATTGATAAAAATAAAGTTAGCTATAACTTAGATGATATTAAATTTACAAAAGAGCTAATGCTTTTATTAAATGTCCCGGGATTTAAAATTAATAAGTATATTTTTGATGAGCAAATAAATTTCGTAAAAGTTGACTTACAGGGTGGCCCGATGCTATATTTTAACACAAAGGGAAATATAGAGGGTCAGTTGAAAAACTTGCAGATTATTCATGAAGAAAAACTAAAAGAAGACTTTAAGAAGAAGAAATATATTGATTTAAGGTCTGGTGATACTATTTTTATTGGTAAATAATTTAAAGTAAAAATATGGCAAATTTAATGGAAAATGAAGGTTTTTTTAAGGGCATATTCTTCTTTGCTATTTTTTTTCTTTTTTTGATAGTAATTGGTGTTTTCTTAGTAATTTTAAAGATTCTATTATTGTTTTATCCTGAATTACATATAATGGGTTTAACTATTTTAAAATAATAATTTGATTGTTTTATTTAGAATATTGTTTCATTAAAAACGAGAAAATGAGTAGTGAGAAGACTGTTTTTAAGTACAATGGTAAAGAGTATAATCTCTATGACATTCGTCCGGCTTTCTTACCTTTAGTTGATCCGAGTACTAGGATAACTATAGTTACTGTTAATAAGCCTCACGAATATATTACCATTAGAAAGAGTGAGTTAATTTGATAATAGGAACTGGGAAGTATAAGTATTCTAATAGTTTGTTTAAGTTTACAACTTTTTAAACAAATTTAAAGGAATACTATATTTCCCTAATTTTTTACTATATTATACGTTCATTAATATACATTATGCGAAGTATCATAGAATAGAAAATAAGGGCAGTCTTTGTTAAAAAAGCTCTGCCCTTTATACTTTTAGATTTAATTGGGTTGAGGTATTAAGTTTTTTAATAAATTAGTTTAAATATATTTTTAAGTTTTTTTATTTTATTATAAAAATAAATAAATTAATTTTATTTTTTTAAACTTAACACTCTTCCCCTTTCAGCTATTTTTTTACTGATTTTAAATAAGACTTTCAAATCCTTGTCTTGCATAGTTAGTATGTGGAAATAATCCAATCTCATAATATCTTTATGTAGATTGCCAGCCAAATAATCAGAAATCATGTTATTATAAGCAATAAGCATGTTCTCGCCCTCAAAATTGCGCCCAAATACTTCCATATTATAAGCTTTAGCAAAATCAAGATATTCTTGAAGAAATTTTTCTACTTTTCCCATGTTTAGAATTTTTTACTTAGTGATAAAATGAACTTAACTTTTTTGTCTTCTGGGTCGTAAAGTGGCCCACCCATAAAAGTA
>JALOQQ010000097.1 GCA_025453315.1 Planctomycetota bacterium | reverse complement strand
TTCCTCGCTCCTTTTATCACAAATCGTGATTTCAGCTGGTACTTTAAACTTTAGCAATAAAGCCAATAAAGCTTGGTTTTCCAAACCTAATCCTAAAAGAGCAATTTTTTTGCCTTTTAATAAACTAAGTTTTTTCTTTAATCTTAAATTCATATCTTAATTTTATTTTTCTCCCCAATTATCACTTACTACTCCCTCAACAATAAGGGGTACTTTAAGAGTAATAACGCTTTCCATTAATTCTTTTAAACGAGGTTGGTAGTTATTTATTTTATCAGTTTTTACTTCAAAAATCAATTCATCATGAACCTGCAATAATAGAGAAATTTCTTCCTTATTATCAATTATAATAGATTTAAAAATATTAATCATGGCTAATTTTATAATATCAGCTGCCGTACCTTGCAGTGGGGTATTAATGGCTGTACGTTCCGCTGCACGACGTATTTGCACGGCTTCAGAGTTTATATCTGGAAGATAACGTACTCGCCCAAAAAGCGTCTCTGAATAACCAGTCTTAGCCGCTTGAGCAATAGTTTTATCAATAAACTTTCTCACCCCTTCATAAACTTGAAAATATTTATCAATAAAATTTTTAGCTTGGCCGTAAGGAATGTTAGCATTTTGACTAAGACCATGCGGTCCTTGTCCATAAAGAATGCCAAAGTTTACTGCCTTAGCCTCACGACGCATACTAGAAGTCACCTCTTCAAGAGACACTCCGTTTATTTCAGCAGCAGTTAAAGTATGAATATCAAGATTATCTTTAAAAGCTTGGATCATTTTTTTATCGCCTGACATATGAGCCGCCAAACGAAGTTCAATTTGAGAGTAATCCAAGCTTAATAATTTATATCCTGGGCGAGCAACAAAAGCCTCTCTAATTTTTTTACCCAAATCGGTACGAACAGGAATGTTTTGTAAATTAGGATCTGTAGAAGAAAGTCGACCAGTAGCCGTAATAGTTTGGTTAAAACTAGTATGTAATCGTCCAGTTTTTATATTAATCAGTTCTGGTAAAGAAGTAATATAAGTAGTATAAAGCTTATTTAACTCACGATATTCTTGTAATAAAGGAACGATAGGATGCAAATCTTTAATTTTAGCCAGCTCATCAGCAGCCGTAGAAAAACCGGTTTTAGTTTTTTTAATTCCTTTGGAGGAAAGCTGTAATTTCTCAAATAAAATTTCTTTCAATTGTTTAGTAGAATTAACATTAAACTTTTCTCCGGCCAAATCTTGTATTTCCTGTTCTAATTTTTTTAATTTTAAAGCCAGCTCTTGTTCTAGTTTCTTTAAACAAGAAACGTTAATCAAAATTCCATTATCTTCCATTTCGGCTAAAACCGGGATTAAAGGCATTTCAATCGTTTTAAAAAGCTCTTCTAATTTTTCTTTTTTAATGCGCTCCCATAATTTAGGCCATAAACGATTAGTCCAATCCGCATCTTCACAAGAATAAGTTGCCATTCTCTCTTTCGCGACCTGGGAAAAACTTAATTTTTCTTTACCCACTCCCAACAAATCATCATGATTTATTTTTTCAAAAGCAAATTCATTAAAAATCAAAGCATCTAAATTATGCTGATGATTTTCTGGATGAAGAAGATAGGAGGCAATCATGGTATCAATATACAAACCTCGTAAAATAATTCCGCGATTCTTTAAAACTCGAAAATCAAATTTAATATTATGGCCAATTTTTTTAATATCTTCATTCTCTAAAATCGGCCTAATTTGTTCCAACCAGGAATGATTATTTTTTGCTTCTTGATAATTAAATAAAGTTTTAGCCTGTAGATCATTAGAGTTTTGTAAATCTAAATAGTAAGCTTCGCCTTCTTGCCAAGCAAAACTAAGCCCTAAAATTTCCGTGGTAATTGGATCCAAAGAGGAGGTTTCGCTGTCAATAACAAATTGTTTTTGTTTCTTTAATTTCTTTAAAAAAGATTGAAATTTTTCTTCATTATCAATAAGTTGATAATTAAATAAGTTATTATTGCGAATAAACTTATCAGTAAAATCATTTTGATTATTTTTATTACTTTGATTACTTTGCTTATTTTCTTTAATTCGACCATTAGCTACTTCTTTAACTTTACCAATTAAAGAACGAAATTCTAGCTCTCCTAAAACAGTCATAACCGTTTCTAAATTAAAAGAAAAAGATAATTCTTCTAAATTTAAAGAAAGGGGTGCCTCACAAAAAATAGTAACAAGCTCTTTAGCCAAATAAGCTTCTTGTTTGTGTTCTCTAAGGGCCTGAAAAACTTTAGGTCTTAATTCTTTTTCCGCCCTAGCTAAATCTTTTTCTAAATAACTATATAAAAGATCTAGGGTTTTAAATTTCTTCAATAACTCTGAAGCAGTTTTTTCACCAATACCTTTAACACCAGGAATATTATCGGAAGTATCGCCACGTAAAGCCTTATAATCAATCATTTGTTCTGGACTCAAATTAAAACGCTCCTTAACCGCTTCAATATCGTAAACTACACTGTCAGCCAAACCACGACTCATCGTATAAACTTTAACCTCATCATTAACTAATTGAAGGGTGTCTAAATCGCCGGTTATAATAATTGATTCAATTAAGGTACCTTTTTTCTGATTTAAAACATTAATTTTTTTACAAATAGTGCCGATTAAATCGTCGGCTTCGTAACCGTCTTGTTCAAAAATAGGAATATTAAAAGCCGTGGCCACTTCTTTTACTAAAGGAATTTGTTCATAAAGTTCATCCGGGGCTTTAACGCGCTGGGCCTTATATTCTTTGAAAGCTTCATGACGAAAAGTAGGGGCTTTGCGATCTAAGGTTAAAGCAACAAAATCTGGTTTAAACTCTAAAAGAGCTTTAAGCAAAAAAGAAGTAAAACCATAAACCGCATTAACCACTTCTCCCTTTTTATTTTTCATCGTTGGTGGTAAGGCATGAAAACTACGATGAATTAAAGCATTGCCATCAATAATAATTAAAGTTTGTTTTTGTTTAGCCATATTTTCATTATCTAGTTCAATTTATTTCGTTTTACTATAACTATTCTTATATTATTATACTCTCTTAATACTGTATTAGTTGGCTTTATCTAGCTCGGCTCTTAACTGTTTTAACATTTTAATATCCTCCGAAATACCTGAAAGAATCTGTTGATTTGGCATAATACGCATTTCTCGAATTTCCGTAATCTCATCAGGATAATAAGAAAGAATACGTTCAATAACTTTTTTGGCTTGCTCTCTATCCTTTTGAATTACTAAAACTGAACTTAAATTAATATAATTTCTTGGAATAAAAGGACTTAAAGCAACTGCTTTAACAAAGTTATCTTTAGCTAAATCAATCTTACCTTGAGCTAATAATATTTTGCCCAAAAGTTCATATGAAAGAGCGTTGTTAGAATCTAGACGTACTAATTTTTCGGCTAAGGGCAAGGCTTGATTTAATAATTCACTAGTTCGATCTTGCTCTCTAAGAGCCAAAACGTAAAAATCTATTCCGGACTGTCTTAAATAATCACTGCGAATCATTAGAGAAGCAAACTGATAATTTTCTGCTGCTTCAAGCAATAAAGAGTTTTGTTCGAAAGAAGTGTTAGCTTGTTTAGCCAACTCTTCTAATTGATTCGCTCTTTGGCCAATTAAAGCTGTAAAACAAATTAAGACAATAA
>JALOQQ010000022.1 GCA_025453315.1 Planctomycetota bacterium | reverse complement strand
TTATTATTACAAACAGGGGTAGGACTAGAACAACTTAGAGTACCAGCGGTAGTTCTCGTAGCATTACAATTACTGGTTTGGGTAGCATCACCACAATAGGTAGCTGGATCTGGGGTCCAAGTGGTGTCGGTACAGGATAAACTATAAAATTGTGTAGCCGTAGCTAAGTTTAATCCTTTAGGGACTTCTTGAGATTGATTACCTAAACAATAATTTATAGTATAAGTCGAGGGGTTTTCTGAAGAATAGGAATAGGAATTGTTTTGGGAAGTACAATCACCATCCGCTGGAACTGGAGCAGAAGGAATCTTATTAATATAAGTTTTTACATTACCATTTTTTACATAAGAAATAGCCTCGCCAGCAATAAAAGCTGAAACTGGTGGATAACCGCTAGCATCATTATAATAAAGTTCTAAAGCCATTCTTAATTGTTGAATATCGGCGATTCTTTTTGCATCTCTAGATTTTTCTCTAGCTGACTGAAAAGCTAAAATCGATAAGGTAGCAACTATGGCGATAACAGCTATGACTACCAATAATTCAACCAATGTAAAAGCAAAAGGCTTTTTTGCTTTATTTATTTTTATTCCAAAATTCATAAGAATATTTCTATTAATTAATATTATTATAATATACCATTAGAAGTTTGTCATTTTTTATTTCATTTTTATATTTAATCAAAACAAAAAACAGCCCAAATAAATTTGGACTGTTTTTGTTGGTGGACCTTAAGGGACTTGAACCCTTGACCCCCTGCTTGCAAAGCAGGTGCTCTAGCCAACTGAGCTAAAGGCCCAAATTTTTATTTAAAAAATATGTTTGCACTTCTAGTGAAAACACATTTTTAGAATATATTATTTACTATATTTAGTCAACGGTGAAAGTACAAAGCCAATAACTCCACCGATAAGTCCAGTCATAGTTAATATTCCTAAAAGAATACAAAGCACTCCGCATAACTGGTAACCTAAACGTGAACCACCCTCTACCCCCAGATGATCTTCAAAAAATTTAATACGACCAAATTCTCTTAAAATCGCTTCAGTTTTTAAAACAATACCGATGCCGGCTAAAATAGCCAAAAGACCCAAAATAAAATTCATCATATCTGATCTTAAAATTATTTAATATAATTTAAAGGATTATATTTTACATTATTAATTATAACCTCAAAGTGAATATGGGGACCAGTAGACCAACCCGTCGAACCCATTAAAGCAATAGTCTCTCCTTTACTAACTTTATCACCTGCTTTAACAAATAATTTAGAGGCGTGACCATAAAGAGTTTTCTTACCACCACCATGATCAATAACTACATTATAACCATAACCATTATTCCAACCAGAACGTATAACCGTTCCAGAATCAGCTGCGTATAAAGGGGTGCCAACCTTATTAGCAATATCAAGACCTTTATGACGCCAAGAATAATACTGTGTAATACGATGACCAACTGTGGGCCAATTCATTTGATTACTTACCGGTTTAGCACTAGATGGTTTTAGAATATCCTTTATAACTGATAAAGCTGAATAATTATTACGTTTGGTAGTTGTCGCAATAGAACTTTGTTTGCCACCAGGAATAATTAAAGTTTTGCCAATTATTAATTCATCTTCCAATTTATTAATTTCCTGAATCTTCTCCACTTCTATTCCGTACTTATTAGAAATCTTATTTAAAGTGTCTCCTTTAGCAACTTTATATAATATACCAGAAACTGGTAAAATTGTTAATTTATCACCCGGCCTAATCAAACTAAAAACTGACAAATCATTAGCCCACAAAACCGTATTAACACTAATACCAAATTGATCGGCAATGGTGCTAATAGTGTCACCTTCGGAAATAATATATTCAATAATTTCTTTTCTTTTTTTAACAGCCGTGCCCTTTCCAATAATAGTCGCGACATTCGGTTGAATTAAACTTTCTTTATTCTGATTTTGAGTTATTATCTCTTCTTGTAATTCCTCTTCTTTTAATTTTGTCGTGATTTTAGTTTTGGCTTTGAGAGAGTTATTTTTTGTATAACGGGTCGGCAATATTTTATTTATTAATCCACTTTCAACAACAATTTCTTCTCCATTACCATCACCACCATCCAAGCTACCGAATTCTCCAGTCACTAAATGAGCAATAGCAGTTTTTTGCATAGCTTCCTGAGCTGATAAAGGACCGGCTTTTTGAAACAAACTAAAGCCAGCTACCGCCAAACCAATAATAGTTAAAATAAGATAAAAATGATGCTCGTTAAATAAGCTTTCTCCACTTTCATCGGTTTTTCCTTTTTTTAATTTTAAAATAAAATAATAAAAACGAATCAGGGGGCGAGAGAAAAAATACTTAAAAATAAAACCAAGAGGTTTAAAAACAACGAAAAGAAAAAAGGATTTAAACACCCTTTTAGAAAATAACAAAATTTTTGTTAAGATTATCAGTATTTCAACTGAAACCCGTTTAAATTGACTACTAATAGAATTAGTTCTTACAATAAAATGCTACCATCTCGTCTTTTGGTAGTCAACTATAATACAAAAAAAATATTTAAGATAAGCCAAAAAATTAATTGATATTACTAATTTTTTTCCAACGCTTAAAAGCTTGAGAGCGAGCCAATTCTCTTTCTAAGAGAGAGGCTATTTTAGTAAACTCAACATTATCTAAATGTTTAGATTTATTCTTTAAATCTTCTGCCTTTGCCTTTGCTTCTTCAATTTGTTTTTCATCCAATTCATGACCACGTTCAGCTGAGTCGGCTAAAATAACTATTTTATCTTTTTGCACTTCGATAAAACCACCGGAGACAAACATTATTTCATTTGGCTTCCCTTCTCGCTTAACCTCAATAACACCTGGCTTTAAAATGGAAACCAAGGGAATATGTTCTGGTAAAACCGTAATTTCTCCTTCTTGAGTCGGAACAGTAATCTGTAAAATTTCTTCGCGTAAAACTAAGCGTTCGGGAGTAACGATTTCAAATTTAATTGTTTTCTTTTCATTAGCCATAAAATTATTTAATCTCAACTTTAAATAACGTAACTGTAAAATTATTTAGTCTCAACTTCTTCAATACCACCCTTCATATAAAAATCATTTTCACCCTTATCGTCATGTTTACCATCTAAAATTTCTTTAAAGCCACGAATAGTCTCGGCCAATTTAACGTATTTACCGGAACGACCAGTAAAAGTTTCAGCAACGAAGAAAGGTTGTGATAAGAATTTCTGTACTTTTCTCGCACGAGAAACAATTAATTTATCTTCACTAGACAATTCTTCCATACCTAAAATGGCAATAATATCTTGCAAATCTTTATAACGTTGAAGAATTTTTTGTACGCCACGAGCTACTTCATAATGTTCCTGACCAACTACTTTAGGATCTAAAATAATAGAAGAAGAATCGAGTGGATCTACGGCTGGATAAATACCAAGTTCTGACAAACCTCTAGATAATACTACGGTTGAATCTAAGTGACCAAAAGTAGTAGCTGGAGCTGGATCAGTTAAATCGTCAGCTGGAACATAAACTGCCTGAATAGAAGTAATGGAACCATTTTTGGTTGAAGTAATTCTTTCTTGTAACTCACCCATTTCAGTAGCTAAAGTTGGTTGATAACCCACAGCACTGGGCATACGTCCGAGTAAAGCTGATACTTCTGAACCAGCTTGGGTGAAACGGAAAATATTATCAATAAATAATAACACATCTTGATTTTGTTCATCTCTAAAATATTCAGCGATAGAAAGTCCTGATAAAGCAACACGAGCACGTGATCCAGGTGGTTCATTCATTTGACCAAAAACCATTGATACCTTATCCAATACTCCGCTCTCTTTCATTTCATGATATAAATCATTACCTTCACGAGTTCTTTCGCCAACACCAGCAAAAACAGAATAACCACCATGTTCAGAAGCAATGTTATGAATAAGTTCCATAATAACTACGGTTTTACCTACACCGGCACCGCCAAACATGCCTACCTTACCGCCTTTAACGATTGGACAAATTAAATCAATAACCTTAATACCGGTTTCTAAAATTTCCGTTTGAATAGACTGATCAACAAACTTAGGTGCTGGTCGGTGAATAGGATATTTTTTAGCAGTACTGACTTCAGCACCACCATCAACTATTTCACCTAAAACATTAAAAATACGGCCTAAAGTTTCTTTGCCAACCGGAACGCTGATTGGTGCACCAGTGTTAATAACCTTGTCACCCCTTTTCAAACCATCAGTAGAGCCCATGGCTACTGTTCTAACTATATTAGAACCAATGTGTTGTTCAACCTCTAAAACTAATTTTTTGCCATGATTGTCGATTTCTAAGGCATTATAAATTTCTGGCAATTGGCCTTCAAAGTGGACATCGACTACCACACCAATAACCTGTTTTACTGCACCAATTTTTGTGTTTTGTTCAGACATACTATTTTATTATATATATTATTTATTTTATTTATTGACAAATTAATTAATTTATATTATAATTATTTTCATTACAATTTAATAACAACTTAATAGTTTAATTATGATACTAAAACGTAAAGAAAAAAGATTGCTTTATTTATTGCCCAGTTGTCTCATTTTATTTGGCATTCTTGCCCTTATTAGTGGTTATACTTCAAAGTATATAGACCATGAAATAAACTACTTTATTGGGGCTATAATGCTTATTACTGGAATGGGTTTAGTTTTTACTATCAAAACTAGAGTAAAAGTAAAAATATAACCCGTATAATAAGGTAAAAAAATTTTGAAGTCATCAAATGGTGGCTTCTTTTTTTATAAAAAAGAACTAGACCTCAGCTAAAGCATTAGCTCCAGCACTAATTTCAGCAATTTCAGCAGTAATACCGGCTTGTCTAGCTTTATTATAAAATAAAGTTAGTTCATTAACCATATCATTTGCCGACTCAGTGGCTTGATGCATGGCGGTCATTCTAGCGCTATGCTCTGAAGCAGTAGATTCTAATAGTGCTTGATATAACTGAATTTCAATTAATCTAGGAATAATCATATCTAAAACTTCTTGGGGATTAGGCTCGAAAGTGTATTCATGAACATATTTACCGGAATGTAAATGTTTTTCTTCTTTATATTCAATAAATTCTTTAGTAACTCCAACTTGTGCGCTCTTTCCAACAACACCTAAATATTTATCTTCGCTTTCAATATCAACTGGCAATAATTGTTTAACACGTGGTACTTGTTTGGCTGGATTAATAAAATCAGTATAAGCTAAAAATACTTTATCGTATTTGCTGGCTAAATAATCTTCAATTACCAATTTAGCTACGGGAATAATTTCTTCAGTACTAGTAATAATGTCGGCCTTAGGAAATTCAGCAATTACCTTGGCTCCTTTATAGTTATAAAAAATTTCACCCTTTTTACCAATTAAAATAAAAGAATTTTCCACTTCTTGATTATCAATAATATGATGCTTTTCTAAAGATTCTTTGGCTTTCATTATTACGGAGGCATTAAGACTGCCACATAAACCACGATTAGAAGTAATTAAAATTATAGCTACTTTTTTAGCCTTTGTTCTTTTAACTAAAAGAGGATGGGTAGCGCTACCGTTTAACTGAGACATTTTGGCCAAATTCAAAATTAACTCCCAGCTTAAATTGGAATAAGTTCTGGTAGCGAGTACTGCTTCAACCGCTTTACGCATTTTAACTGCCGCCACCATTTCCATGGCTTTGGTAATTTTTTTAGTATTATTAATCGACTTAATGCGACGGGAAATGTCTTTTGTCTTAGCCATATAATGAATTACTTCTAACTAATAAATTTGTTTAACAAAATTATACTTATATAAATAACTCGATCACTTAAATAAACTAGACTATTAAATAATCTAAAGTACTTTTATAATCATTAACTAACTTAACGATTTTTTCTTCAACCTCTGGGTCCAAATCTTTCTTTTCGTTAATTAAGGCCACTGCCTCATTATTTAATTCAGCATAATTATTTAATCCTTTTTCAAATTCTCTAATTTTTTCTACTGGAATATTGTCAGTTAAACCATTAATTAAAGCGTAATAAATAATAACCTGATTAGCTACCGAAAGTGGGGCATACTGATCTTGTTTAAATATTTCATACAAACGCTTACCGCGTTCCAATTTTATTCTAGTTTCTTCATCAAGATCCGAGCCAAATTGAGCAAAGGCAGCTAATTCTCTGTATTGAGCAGCCTCTAAACGCATTTTTCCAGCTACTTTTTTCATAGCCTTAATTTGTGCTGAAGAACCAACACGGGAAACTGATAAACCAGCGTTAACCGCTGGACGATTACCCTGATAAAATAAAGTTGGCTCTAAATAAATTTGACCATCAGTAATAGAAATAACGTTGGTAGGAATATAAGCTGAAACATCGCCGGCCTGAGTTTCAATAATAGGTAGGGCCGTAATAGAACCACCACCATATTCTTTGCTTAACTTACAAGCTCTCTCTAATAAACGAGAATGTAAATAAAAAACATCACCCGGATAAGCTTCACGTCCCGGAGCACGTTTTAATAATAAAGATATTTCTCTATAAGCCACGGCGTGTTTAGATAAATCATCATAAACAATTAAAACATCTTCACCCTTATCTAAGAAATACTCAGCAATAGCACAGCCAGCATAAGGAGCAATATATAATAAAGAGGCTGGGCAAGAAGCTCCGGCTAAAACGATAGTGGTATAAGCCATAGCACCTGCTTCTTCTAATTTAGCAACGATGTTAGCAACCTTAGATTCTTTCTGACCAATAGCAACATAAATACATTTCATGTTCTGTCCTTTTTGGTTAATAATGGCATCAATAGCTAAAGCCGTTTTTCCTAATTGACGATCGCCAATAATAAGTTCGCGTTGACCACGACCTATTGGAATCATAGCGTCAACTGCTTTAATACCAGTTTGCACTGGTTGTCTTACTGATTCGCGAGTAATAACACCGGGAGCAATTTTCTCTACGGGATAATATTTTTCAGCTTTAATTTGTCCTTTACCATCCAAAGCTTCTCCTAAAGGATTAACTACTCTGCCAACTAAAGAATCACCAACTGGTACTTCCAAAATTCTTTTTGTACAAACTACCTCATCACCTTCTTTAATTAAAGAATAATCACCTAAAATAATTGAACCAACAATTTCTTCTTCCAAATTTAAAGCTACACCAACTACTTCCTCACCCTTAGATTTAAACAATAAAATTTCCGACATCATCACTTCGGAAAGACCCGAAATTAAAGCAATACCATCAGAAACCTTTAAAACACGGCCGACATTCTGCTCTTTTATTTCCATTTTAAAATCGGCAATTTGGGCCTTCAACTGCTCGATAATGTAATCTTTCATGCTAGACATATAGATATAATGAATTATTAATTAATTAATTTATTTTTTTAAAGCGTTACGCATTTTTATTAATTCTTTTTTAGTGCTGGCTTCAATTATTTTATTATCATATTGTAAAATAAAACCACCTAAAATATTAGCATCAACATTTTCCTTTAATTCAATATTATTGCGACCACTTTTTCTTTTAACATAAGAAATAATTTCTTTATTTAATTCCTCACTAAAAGCGTGGGCACTAGTTAAAGTAACACTTAACTCCCCTTGTCTTTTTTCAAAAATTTCTACAAATTTTTCACCAATCTCTTTAGCTTTATTTAAAAGATGGGCTTCGTATAATATTTTTACAAATCTCACAATTAGCGGTTTAATTTCGCTTTCGGTTTTATCAATAACTGCTTCAAAAAGAGCTTGAGCGTATTGTTTGGTAGTAATCTTCATAAAAATTAATCCTTTTGATTGAGAGCTGATTGAATAAGCTCCTTATCCTTAGCACTATCTAATTTCTCCTTAATTATTTTCTCAACCGCCAACATTACTAAATCAACCATTTCTTTTTTTAATTCAACAAAAGTTTCATCATGTTCCTTCTTAATCTTTTCTTTTTCAGCTTTAATAACTAAAACAATCTCTTCTTTAGTTTTTTCAACAGTCTTCTGACGATTAGTTTCAGCGTTTTTGTTAGCTTCTTCTACAATAGCTAAAGCGTCTTTTTTGGCTTGGGCTAAAATTTCTTTCCTTTCCTGTTCGGTTAAACTTAATTTCTCTTCAATCTCTTTAGCTTCTTCTAAACTTTTTTCAATTTTATTAGTTCTCTCTTGCATGACCTTGGCTAAAGGCTTAAAGGCAAACTTGTATAACACAAAAAAAACGATGCCAAAATTAACAATTTGGGCTAAAAGTATTTTTACATCAATGTGAAAAATAGAAATTAAAGAATCCATAAATATATCAGAAAATAATTAAAGCCATCATTTAATCAAAGCTTATATTATTTTCTCTAAAATAATAATCTCACCCTTGCCTTGAACGTTAAAAACGTTAAGGCAAATCGTCAAACTACTATTTAATACTGAAAGCAATAACCAAAGCGTAAATAGCAATAGCTTCGGCAAAAGCACAAGCTAAAAGCATCGGCACTAAAACCTTACCAGAAGCTTCTGGATTTCGGCCAATTGCTTCTACAGCCTTAGAACCAATAAAACCAATACCTAAACCAGTACCAATAGATCCTAGTCCAATAGCCAAGGCTTTGGCTAACATTATATTTTCCATATTTCTTTTAAACAAATGTATTTTAATAGCATCCTAAATTGCGCTAATAAAATAAATTTGGTTTTTTTAATGTTCCTCAGCAGTAGTGCTGATGGACAAATATATTAAAATTAAAACTGCAAAAATTAAAGCCTGAATTAAACCAACAATAACTTCTAAAAACATAAAGGGAATGGGCAAACCAAAAGCTAGTAGAGCGGACATTGAGGCCAGTAATACCTCACCGGCAAAAATATTACCAAAAAGACGAAAAGATAAGCTGGCAACCTTGGCTAATTCACCAATAATTTCAATTAAACTAACAAAAGCCTTAATTGGATTAATTAAAAGAATAGCCGGATCCTTCATTATTTTTTTAGGAATTTCTAAAAAAACTTTAATATTAATAAAACGATTAAAATAATTCCAAGCACCAACTGCCATTACTCCTAAAATATGACTAGCCACAACACCGATAGTAGCTAAAGCGAGTGTAGTATTTAAATCTGCGGTACCACCACGGAAATAAGGAATAAATATTTTTTCACCATGTTCCGAAATAACCTTACCAATAGAACCAACTCCAGGAATTAAACCTAACCAATTATTAATCAAAACGAAAAAAAAGAAACTTAAAACAAAAGGTAGAAATTTTAAAGATTTTTTACGTGAACCAGTAATCAAATCAAAAAGGTCTAAAAACATTTCCATAATCATTTCTAAGCCATTTTGAATACCACGAGGAACTTTCTTTATTTTACCTTTTAAAGAAAAAACTAATACTAAAACAATAAGAACGGTCAACCAGACATTTAATAAGGAGTTGGTTACTGGGAAATTACCGATTTTGAATACTGTTTCGGCATACAGGGTGTTTTCATGGACAATTTCAGAATGTGTTTCAGATTTGTTTTCCACTAAAGACTGAGAATGATTTTCTTCAATTGTTTTAATTTCAGTTTCCTTAGCGTCCTGATCATTATTCAATAAATTTTCATTCATTGTCTTATCAGTTATATTGATTTGCTCTTGAGCTACAGACATATATAAATTTACTCTTTAAGTCTAATGATTTATTTTAAAAATTATTTTTATTTGCTTTTAAATTTAATAAGCACCAAAGCTATATTATAGATTATTTATTTTTTCTTTTTCCTTTTCGATTGAATCGTGGCTTGCCTTTTCAATTTTGGAAACAGGATTTTGTTTTTCTATTTTTTTATACTCCTGTAGAGTTCCACGAACTAAACCAAGCAAGGAGACAGCAAACGAAACGCCGATAATGATCAAAAACCATTTTGGTTCGCTTTGATATTTATTATCTAACCATTTACCAATTAAAGCGCCAATAACTACCGGAAAAACAATCCAAGTAGAGAGACGGAAAAAGGTTCTAAGTGGTTCTTGCCACCAAGCTTTTTTTTCTAAATTACTCTCCATATAGTTATCAACAAGTTAAAATTTATTTAAAAAAAATAAAAAAGGGCAAAATTGTCCTCCGCAACATCTAATATAAGCTAAAATTATTCAAATATCACTATCATTTTAGCTGAAATAAGGAAAAAGTCAAGATATTTTTTTATTTTATTTGACAAAATACTTAATAATAATTAAAAAAACAAAAAAGGTCTTTAAAGGACCTTTTTATACTAAAATTAAGTATTTTTTAGCTTACTTTACCCAAGTTTCTACTTTAACACGATCATTATTGCCAACTATTTCAAGAACTTCCTTTTCTAATTCCTGAGCTTGTTCTTGGTTTGAAGCAGTAATAACGATATGATAAGGATTTTCCAGGGTAAATTTTTCACCAAAACCATGGTCACCGAAAGCGATGCTTAAAGAAATAGACAAATCATGAAGCGATGATTTTTTTTCTTGACCATTTCTAGTAATAATAAAGCCTTCTGGCAAGCCTTGGGTGTTATTCCAATTAAAAGTGCCAACCCCATCATAATAAGAAAGGCGAGCACTGTGAAAACCTTTGGGTCGCTTCATTTCAGCTTCAGAAATATAAGGCTCTTCTTTTAAACCTAATTTCAAAAGTCTGGCCCTTTGATAATTTTCCACTTCTTCAACAGATAGGCCATGTTCTTTGGCATAAAGATTATTGGCACCACAACCACCGTGCAAATGAAAAGAGGTAAGTTGAGAATCTTTAACAAACTGTGCTAATTCTTCATCAGATAATAAAACGCCGCTACCGGCTGAATGTTTACCCCAAGGAGTTCCTTCGTCAATACAACAACAAGAAATTTTTTCAGTTGCGTTTTCTTTGTTTTTTAAAACGAAGGCCTGCTCAATTTCTGGTAAAGAATTAGCGTATTCAGAAAAACCCATCTTTTCTATTTGTTGAAAAATAGGCTCTTTAGTTTGCCAAAGCATTTCTTTATCAATGCCATGGTCATGATTGTGGTCATGATTTGTTTTCATTTGTTCAATGTTATTTTGGTCCATA
>JALOQQ010000001.1 GCA_025453315.1 Planctomycetota bacterium | reverse complement strand
CAATTAAAGCTGTAAAACAAATTAAGACAATAAAAATTGTAGTCAAACCTAAAATAATAACAGGAATAAAGCGCGGAATAAATAAATTATTATTCTCTTTTTTTTCTATTTTTATATTAATACTAATATACCAAGTTAATAACAACCAAAATAATATTTGATTAGCAAAATAATGAGAACCAATATCTACTCCGTTATGAAGCAAATAACTTGATAAAGAAATAAGAATAAACCAGGAAAAGGGATTTTCGGTCATTTTATTTTGTGGTCTGAGAACCAATAAAATAAAAGCTAAAAAACTTAAAAATACTAATATACCTCCTTCAGCCAATAACTCTAAATACCAATTGTGTGCATACTTTCCAGAGCTTAATGGATTACTTTGATAATATTGATAAACCGTTTTAAAGCTACCCAGTCCAGTACCTAAAAATGGATTGGAAATAAATATTTTCCCAGCGCCGAGCCAATAATCCAGTCTCATAACTGATGAAGAATCTAAAGGACCTTGATAATTCCTTTGGATAAAAGACCAATTATTATCTTTTAATCCTTGCAAAACAAAAGCTAGGATGACTATTAATATAAATATTTTTAAAATATTAAAAATATTTTTTTTCGGGACAAAGAACTCTTTTTGACGCCAAGCGATTATAGCTAAACCAACTAATACCAAAATCAAACTCAGCCAAGCTCCACGAGAACCAGTTAAGACAAAAGCCGAACCATTAATTATCAAAAATAATAACCAAATTAATTTATATCTACCTTGCCACAAAAGATAAATGTTCAATGGCAAAATTAGAAGCAAGAAAGAAGCGAAGGGGTTTGGCCAGTAAAAAGTAGAAGTGAGCCTAGTATAATTACCAACTAGATAATAAAAAAAACCGAGTAAGCTAAGAAGTGTAGATGAAGAAACAATAACAGCTAAAATAGAATACTTTTTATTTTGCCAAAATTCTTGTTTTTGTAGTGTAAAAAATATTAAGGCACCAAGCAAAAATTCTAGCCAGCACAATAAACTGAAAAATACATTATGAGAAAAAATAGAACTCAAAAAAGAAAATAATAAAAATAATCCTAAAATAACCCTCGCCGAAAAGAAACTATTACCTCTTAACCACTTTAAACCAGAAAATAAGGTAAATAATAACAAAGAAAAAGAAATTAATAGAATGGAAAATAACTTAATTAAAGGATCCTCTCCACCGCTAAAAAATGGCAACAATACTGCTATTAATAAAGGGAAAAAGCCTAAAATTGGCGTAATTATTTTTTTAATCATATTATAGTTATTGTACCCTATTTTGAACATTTTACAAAGTCTAACTAATTATAAAATTAAAACAATAATAATGTTAAATTAGATAATTCAGCTAATACAAAAATCTCCCTTAACGGGAGATTTTTGTATAATAAAAATTTCAAACAGTGAGACCAAAAAAATATTATTTCTTCTTGGCAACTTTTTTCTTAGGAGCGGCTTTTTTAGGAGCAGCTTTCTTAACGGCCTTCTTAGGAGCGGCTTTTTTAGGAGCAGCTTTCTTGGCAACTTTTTTCTTAGCTGGCATAGTATTCACCTCCTTTCAAAGTATGAATTAAAAATTAAAATAAAATAACTTCTATATAATATTATAACATCTTTTCAAAATATTACAATAGTTTTGGACAACTTTGACAAAAAATTTTATTCTCTCAGCACAAAGACAAAAACACAACTTCAAAATTAATCTTTAAAAAAATAAAATAACATTCCAATTAGAATGTTATTTTATAAAAATATTCCTAAATTATTTTAATTAGCAAATATCTTATTTTAAATTTTTTAAAAAATAAGATTCTAAATCATCAATACTAATTCTTTCCTGCTTCATGCTATCTCTATCTCTGATTGTCACATCATTTTTTTCTAAGGAATCAAAATCAACAGTTAGGCAATAAGGGGTACCAATTTCATCTTGACGACGATAACGCTTACCAATATTGCCATTATCATCAAACTCACAAACAAAGCTTTGTCGCAATTTTTGATAGATTTCGCGGGCCTTTTCTACTAACTCTGGCTTGTTTTTTAAAAGAGGAAAAATAGCTATTTTAACTGGGGCTAAAGTTTTAGAAAACTTTAAAACCGTTCTAGTTTCTCCGTTTTCTAATTGTTCTTCAGTATAGGCCTTATCTAAAAACATCAAGAAAAGACGATTTAAACCAACTGAAGTTTCCACGATATGTGGAATGAATCTGGTTTTAGTAACTTCATCAAAATAACTTAAATCCTGTCCGGAAAACTTACTGTGTTGAGATAGATCCCAATCACCACGAGCATGAATACCTTCTACCTCTTTAAAACCAAGCAAACTTTTAAAATTATATTCAACATCATAGGCGGCTTTAGCATAGTGAGCAAGTTTCTCATGTTTATACCATCTTAAATCACTAGCATCTAAACCATTATCTAAATACCACTGCCAACGCAACTCTCTCCACATTTCATATTTTTCCTCAGTCATTTCTGGAAAAATAAAATATTGCATTTCCATTTGTTCAAATTCACGAGTACGAAAAATAAATTGACGAGCTACTATCTCGTTACGAAAAGCTTTTCCAACCTGAGCGATACCAAACGGTAATTTAGGATGAGTAGAGTCTAAAGTATTTTTGTATTGTAAATAAATACCACCGCAAGTTTCTGGCCTTAAATAAACGACATTTTCTTCTTTTAATTCATCAGTGGGTGAACCCAAATTTGACTTTACCATTAAAGAAAAACGCTTCGCCGAAGTTAGTTCAGTAGAACCACAATTAGCACATTTAAGTTTTTTTTCATTCCTTAATTTATCTAATTCTCCATTAATAAACTCTAAAGAGGCCTTATCAGCACTAATACCAAATTCTTCTAAAAGGTGATCAGCGCGAAAACGACTTTTACATTTTCGACAATCAACTTGAGGATCATCAAAACTAGCAGTATGTCCAGAAGCTTCCCAAGTTTTAGGATGCATAAAAATACCAGAATCAATACCTACCACATCTTCTCGTAATTGAGTCATGGCTCGCCACCAAGAATCGCGGATATTGTTTTTTAAAAGAGCGCCATAGTGACCATAATCATAAACCGCCGCAAAACCACCATAAATTTCCGAGGAAGGAAAAACAAAACCACGACGCTTACAAAGAGAAACTATTTTTTCAATAGTAATATTATTTTGTTCTGTCTTATTTTGTTCAGCCATATATTTTAATATCTTATAAGTTATAAACTCTAATTATCTTGTCTATCTTGTCTATCTAATCTATCTTAATCAACCTATCTTAATAAATATCTTTTAATTAAAATCCAATAAAAAGTTATTTATCTTCTCAATCTATTTTATTCTAAATTTAATAAAATCCAATTTACCTTTCTGTAGAATGGTTTCGTCTGTTAAAACAATAATTTCATTAATATCATCAATAACCTTAAAGTCTTCGGCGCCATTTTTTATCTTTACGCCTTTTTGCTGAATAAGTCGGCGTGCTTCTCCATTACTTTTAGCCAGACCACTAATAACCAGCAATTCGATAATTGTTTTTTGATCAGAAGAAAGCTTCACTTCTCTTATATCTTGAGGAATCTCTTTGTGCTGTACAGTATCTTCAAAATATTTTTTTCCTTTTAAAGCCGCTTCTTCACCCTTAATTGTCTTTACTATTTCATAAGCCATCAATTTCTTGAATTGCATGGGATTACTGCCTTTTTTTATTTCTTCAGAAATTTCTTTTATTTGTTCCATAGGAACATCGGTTAGCATTTCAAGACCTGAAGTAATCGCACTATCAGGATAAGACATAGCTTTGCCATACATATCTTCAGCACTATCACCTAAATTAATACCATTACCCTTGGTTTTACTCATAGTTCTGCCGTCGGGAGCATCCATCATTTTATTAGCCCGAACAAATTTTTCTTTATTAAGATAGGCGCGACTTAAAGTGCGACCAGTGAGCATATTAAAAATTTGATCAGCACCACCAATTTCCATATCCACTTCCATGGCCACACCATCATAACCCTGCATTAAAGGATAAATAAACTCATGGAGATGAATGGGGTTGTTTTCTTTTAAACGACGTTCAAATAAATCACGTTCCATCATTCTTTGAACAGTGGTCTGCGACATTAATTTAATTAAGTCATTCAAATTTAACTTAGACAACCATTCATAGTTTCTTTTAAACTGTACTGGATTATCACCACCAAAATCAATTAATTGAGAGGCCTGCTCTTTCCAGCCAGCCATATTATTTTCAATATCCTCATCGCTCAACATTTTTCTGGTGCTATTTTTATCAGGATCACCAACTTTAGCCGTATAATCACCAACCAAAAATATTACTTCATGCCCCAATTGTTGAAGAATTCTTAAACCACGAATACCAATAGCATGGCCGACATGCAAATAAGGACCAGTTGGATCAAATCCCTGATAAATCCTTAATCGTTCACCGGAAAGCAATTTTTTTCTCAGATCATCAACGGTTGGGTAAATAGCCTCAACGCCTCGAGTTAAGAATTTTTCTATTAGATTTTTATCAGTTAAGACTTTGGACATATTATTTGCTATTTATCATTAATACCCTCTTAAAGGGCGTTATTATATTATATAAAGATATTTTTTATTTTTCAACTATTTAGCACATTTATAATTTGCTCCTGAACCAAGCCATTAGTAGCTATTAAATCACAATCTTTCAAAGTCCAAGGTTTGTTTTTAAAATTAGTTACAGTTCCGCCAGCTTCACTAACCAATAAAATACCAGCGGCCACATCCCAAGACCTCACTCCGGGAATTACTATAGATTCAATCCTACCCGAGGCGACATAAGCCAATTCTAAAGCGGCACTACCTAATTGACGGCAATCAAAATTAGCTAATTTTTGTTTCTGAAAATATTTTATTGCCCTTTTTATATCTTTTTCGTTACTACCATGACAAAAAGTATTAATAACCTTGCCACTATTTATAGATGAGACTTGAATTTTTTTATTATTACAATAAGCGCCACAACCTTTTTCAGCCCAATACATTTCTTTTAACATGGGAGCATAAATTAAACCGAAAATTATTTCTCCTTTATAAGCTAAACCCAGAGACATAGACCAAAGCGGATTATGCATAGAAAAATTAGTAGTACCATCTATTGGATCAATAATCCATAAATAATCTTTTTCTTTGTCTAATAAACCAGCTTCTTCGGAAAGAATACTGTGTTTGGAAAATTTTCTTTTTATTTCCGAAATAATAATCTTTTCGGAAAGTAAATCGGCTGAAGTTAAAATTTCATGTGCCGATTTCATCTTTACTGTACGACGCTCAAAAGAATTATAAACTTTAATTAATTTTTTAGCGGCAATGGTTACGGCTTTAATGGCTGTATTTTTTATATTTTTATTTAACATATTAATGAGTTATATTGGGCTAAACCCCAAGGAATACTTTAATCAATAAATACTTTAATTTAAATTATTTATAAATCAAGATCCTGTGGTCTTTTTAAATCCAATTGATTATTATTAATATCCCAGACGGCAAAGGTGGCCGGATGGAAAGTATTGGCTAAATTTCCCGGATTAGCAATAAGAATATTTTTATTATTTAAAACCGATGTTTCGCTCCAAGGTTTGTGAGTATGACCATAAAAAATAAAATCAGTATCAGGGTATTGCTTCTTTATTTTCTCAATCCAAAACGGCTCATGACAAAGGGCAATGTTTTTATTTTCTATTTGAAAATAAGCTAAAGGTCCAAAATAATGTACATTATGATAATTTTTGGTTTCCTCTTCATTATATATTTCAATATTACCACGAACCAAGAATATATCACCCTTTACCCCCTTAGCTAAAGTATATAAAGTTTCACTATTAGTAAGGTCTCCACAACACAAGACCGTGTTAATACCGGTCTTGTGTAAATATTTAAGAAAAGTTTCTAAGTTAGCTAGATTGTCATGAATATCAGAAACTACGGCAACTTTCATAAATTTTATTATAAATAGTTACAATTTTTTACTAGCGCTTACGTAGGGCTATTTCGTAATCCATCTGCTCAATCTTACGTAAATTATTATAAGCCTGGTCGTACTTAGTACGTAAGTAACCACCTAAATCATAAGTAATTAACTGATCCATCACCTCTCTAATAATTTCCTTGATTCTTTTAACTTCATCGTAATTACCATTAGAAGCTTCGTTGGTAGCACGACGAACTAATTCACCGGTAAAATCACAAATGCCACCTAAGTAAGCATCGCTTTCCAAATTAGCTTCTTTAATTTTATCAATTTTTTTACCAATATTAAAAAAGTAAAACATCTTGGCTTCAGTATATTCTTCAACCGCAGCCGAGTAAGATCCTTCTTCATTAATACGTTTTAAACCAAATTCTTTTTCTAATTTCTTTAATATTTTTTCCACTTCCACAAATTGCTCTTCCGCTAATTTTATTTCTTTACGATGAAGGGCAAAAATAATTTTTTTAGAAGTATTTATAACTATATTAGATAAACTAATAATCTGGCGTCTTTGAATTTCGCTTTTTTTATATTCTCCCCTTAACTTATCCATGAACTTAAGATTAATCATATTAAATCATTTAATTATAGAGCCAAAGATTGATGTTATATTTTATAAATCTTATTTGACAATATGTTTTTTAATTTTTTTAATTTATTTATATTTTACTAATTTTACTGAATAACTCTAAACACTTCTTCAATCGTCGTTTCACCATTTAAAGCTTTTAAAACTCCGTCTTGAACCATGGTAATTGTGCCGTTGGCAATAGCTTGTTGTTCAATATCATAATCAGTAACTCCCTCGGTTTGAATTAATTTCTGAATATCTGGTGACATTTCAATAACTTCATACAAGCCCAGTCTTCCTTTATAACCAATATTATTACATTGGTCACAGCCCACAGCTTTCCAAAATTTTAATTCGGTTGGTTTTATTACTTCAGGATTTTTAATTAAATCGAGTAATCTTTTTACTTCGGCTAAATTTTCTGGAGAGATTTCTGTTGGTTGTTTACAATTAGGACAAAGACTTCTAACCAAACGCTGACCAATACTACAATTCATAGAATTAGCTAAAGATTGTCTTTCTACGCCCAAACCAACAAAACGTGAAATAGCACCAGCGGCACTATTAGCATGGATAGTAGAAAGAACTAAGTGGCCAGTCATAGCAGCCTCAATTGAAATTTTGGCTGTTTCTTCATCACGGATTTCACCGATCATCATGACGTTAGGATTTTGACGTAAAAGAGAGCGCATAGCGGCGGCAAAAGTATAACCATGTTCAGCATCAATCTGAGTCTGCATAACACCGGCCATATTATATTCAATCGGATCTTCAACGGTAATAATTTTCACTGAAGGCGTGTTTAATTCATTTAAAACACTATATAAAGTGGTGGTTTTACCAGAACCAGTTGGACCGGTAGTAATAATGACACCTTTGGTTTTTTTCATTGAACCTCGTAACATTTTTAAAGAGAAAGAGGTAATACCTAATTTTTCCATATTCAAAGTTGAGGCTTGGCTGGTCAATAAACGGATTACAATTGTTTCACCATAACCACCAGAAATAATCGAAACACGACAATCCATTTTTTTGCCGTCAGAGAACATACTAAAACGTCCGTCCATAGTAGCTTTTTTTACGTTAGTGGCAAAACCAGATAATATTTTTACTTGTGATAATAATGGTAAATAATTAGATTTAGGTAAATCTAAAAAGTCATTAAGAACACCGTCTATTCTAAAACGAAATTTAACACCAGTTTCAGTTGGCTCAATATGCAAGTCTCCGGTTCTACTAACAATGGCCATAGCCATAATCATAACTAAAACATCTTTGGTTGGCATTTTCTTCACCGCCTCTTGAATACCAACTTTATTTTTAATTAGCTCTTTAGCCTTATTCATTTCTTCGACTGAAATCTTAATACCACGACCAACTGTTTGTGAAACAACAATATCATAAAGCTCATTAATATAGTCAAAGTTACCAATATTTTCATAAATTTCTTCCAAGCTCGTAACTCCTTTAGTGGCTTTAATAACACCATCTTGAAGCATGGTGATCATGCCATTTTCAATAGCCTGTTGGAGTATTTTAAAAGAAGGAGCATTATCCATAGCCAACTGTTTTATTTGATCATCCATAGTAAACACTTCGTAAATACCGATACGGCCTTTATAACCTAAATTATTACATTTTTCACAACCAGCTCCAGCCTTATATAAAACAGGAAGATCAGAAGGAATTTCAATTCCTGATTTTGGTGAAATAACAGCTAATATTTTTTTAACTAATTCTTCTTCTTCGATAGTTAAATGATGTTCGACCTTACATAAAGGACAAAGTTTTCTAATTAAACGCTGACCAACTACCACGTTTAAAGCCGGCACTAAAAAGAATGGCTTTATTCCCATATCGATCATACGCGGAATAACACCAGCGGCATCGTTAGTATGAAGAGTCGAGAGAACCAAGTGACCAGTTAAAGCCGCCTCAACAGCAATTTCAGCTGTTTCCAAATCACGGATTTCGCCGACCATAACTATATCTGGATCTTGACGCAAAATAGAACGTAAACCATCAGCAAAAGTATAACCCTTTTTACTATCAATTTGACTCTGACTAATACCTTTTAATTGATATTCAATAGGATCTTCAAGAGTAATTATTTTTACATCCGGAGTATTTAATTTATTTAAAACACTATAAAGAGTAGTAGTTTTACCAGAACCAGTTGGACCAGTTGTTAGAATAAGACCATTGGGCTTGGCAATTTCTGCTTCTAATACTTTAAAACATTCTGGCAATAATCCTAAATCAGCAAAAGATAAACTAATAGCATTAGAACGTAACAAACGCATTACCACACTTTCGCCAAAAGCCGTGGGCAAGAAAGAGGAACGGACATCAATTTTATCAGTACCTAAATTAATAGTATAGCGACCATCTTGTGGTTTATTTTCGACGTTAATTTTTACCTTAGCTAAGATTTTCATACGTGAAATAACCTTTTTCCATTTGTCGCGATCAATAACAGCCGCTTCTTGCAACATACCATCAATACGTAAACGGATAACAATACCCCTTTCTTCAGCCTCAATATGAATATCACTACAACTAATTTTGGCAGCCGTAGCTAAAATAAGAGTAACAATCTCACTAATATTAACTTCATTAATTTTTTTAGCGAGGGTACGAAAATCTTTTATTTCATTTTTAAGACGTTCAAAATCTTCAGCCTTAATTTCTACGCCTTCGTATTTTTTAGTCTTAGGGATAGTTTTATAAACTTCTAAAGCACAATTAAGACTAACTTCAGAAATTAAGTATATCTTACTGTTAGTAAAATATTGGGCATCAAGTTCAGCTGCTTTATCAATTACGTATTGATTATTATTTACAGCACCGATACGAATATTTTTGCCATCATAAAAGAAACAAACAATTTTGTTTTGACGAGCTTCTTCTTCAGGAATTAAAATAATTGCATCCGGACTAACCGGAAAACCATAAAGGTTAACATACGACAAGCCAAGGGTATTTGCCTTGGCTTCTGTTAAATTCTCTATGTCCTTAAGTTTTATTTCTTGTTGTTTTTTAGCAAATTTACCCTCTATCGTCTCGTCATCGTCACGGCTCTTTTTAGGATGGAGTAAACTGTTTATAGAAGCGAATCCGGTCATAACTGAAAAAACTATACTTTATAAACTATATTTAAAAAATAAATTAACTTTTTTTAGTTGAATCAACTATTCTTTCTATTTTACTGCGTCCGCCATTTTCAATAAGTTGAATAAATAATTGAGTCCAAGCTGAAAACTGGAAAGAAGTAAGAACCATGCCAACAGCAATAACTACTAATACATTAACAGCTGAAGCAATTACCCAAAAAGCAAAACTACCAGTAAATAAAGATATAACAATAAATGGTGAAGCAATAATAACTGACAATAACCAACCGGCAACTAAACTAACTAAGTAAACCGCCAAAAAAACAATGGAAATTTCGACACTAATTAACCAGTTTTTAATAAACAAATGCCAAGCACTTCTTAAAGAAGAAATAAAACTAGTATTTTTAATAACTTTATAAGCCACAGCATATTTAGAAACAATCAGTAACACAAAACTAATAACTGCAAAAATGATGAAAAGCAAAGTATAAAACAAATCAAAAGTAAAAGATTTCTCGGAAAGGAAAAAAAGAGGAATACTGCAGATTATAAAAGAAGACAATAACACCAATTTAGCTAAAATATTAACACCCAATACCGGCCAGAATATTTTTGAACCGAAACGAATGCCAGCTTTAATATCTAAATCAGTTTTCTTCTTATAAATTAAATAAGTAGAACTAAAAATGGCTGCCTGAGAAGAAACTGATAACCAAAGAATAAATATTAATAAGGCTAAAACAATAAGACCAACAATAATAAAAGTCACCATGCCGACTGGATCGCTTTGAAAAATCAAGTGAACACCTTTAAAAAAAGATTTACCAATAATTCCAGTTTGAGCAAAATTAAGAATGTTAGAAAAAAGCACAGCTCTTTTTTCAGCACTAAGAAGATTAGATAAAAAATCAAAATTAGAAGCAGAAAGAACAAAGGCAAACAAACCAAAAAACCACAAATGTTTAAAGCGCCAAACGTTGTTCCAGGATTGTTTTAAAATAGAGCGATAAGAAAGCATAGATTTTTTTAAAATAAGTAATAATAAGTTAAAAAATAATCAACATTATTATACCATAAAACCTAATCTCTGCCAAAATTTATCCTAATATTTTATTTAGATATTCCCCAGTATAAGTTCCGGTCTTTTTGGCCACTTCTTTTGGTGTTCCTTCGGCAACTATTAATCCACCATTTTTACCACCGTCTGGGCCAAGATCAATTATCCAGTCAACAGCCTTTATGACATCGAGATTATGTTCAATAATAAGAACCGTATTACCTTTTTCCACTAATTTAATAAGTACTTCCATCAAACGATTAATATCTTCAAAATGAAGACCGGTTGTCGGTTCATCTAAAATATATAAGGTTTTACCGGTAGCACGACGTGATAATTCAGTTGCTAGTTTTACGCGTTGAGCCTCACCGCCAGAAAGAGTGGTGGCTGATTGACCAAGAGTAATATAACCCAAACCGACCTTATGTAAAGTTTCTAGTTTTTGATAAATAGCTGATTTGTCTTGAAAAAAAGACATGGCTTCATCTACGGTCATTTTTAAAACTTCAAAAATATTTTTTGGTTCACGAACAAAAGGACTCTTGTAAGTGATTTCTAAAATTTCCTTTTTAAATCTTTGGCCACCACAACTATCACAAGTAACATAAACATCGGATAGAAACTGCATTTCAATTTTTAATAAACCATCACCAGAACATTGCTCACAACGACCACCAACTACGTTGAAAGAAAAATGACCAGCTCCATAACCACGTTTTTTAGCATCAAATAAAGAAGCAAAAAGATCACGAATAGGTGTAAAAGCACCAGTATAAGTAGCGGGGTTAGAGCGAGGCGTACGACCAATTGGAGACTGGTCAATATCAATAACCTTATCAATAAATTCTAAGCCTTTTATTTCTTTATGTTTACCAACTTGAACTTTAGCTCGATAAAACTTTTTATTTAAAGAATTAGCTAAAATATCACTCATTAGGGTTGATTTACCAGAACCAGAAACTCCCGTAATAGCAACTAATTTACCTAGAGGAATCCTAACATTAATGTTTTGTAAATTATGTTCAGAGGCACCAAGAATTTCAATAGCCTTACCATTACCAGCGTGATATTTAGTTGGTAAAGGAATGGTTTTAGCACCACTTAAATATTGCCCGGTTAAAGATTCTTTACATTTTTTTATAGCCTCCGGTGTTCCCTCAAAAATTAATTTACCACCTTTTTCTCCGGCACCCGGACCAATATCAATTAAGTGATCAGCGGCCAACATCATAGCTTCATCATGTTCAACGACAATAACTGTGTTACCTCTATCGCGTAAAGCTCTTAAAGTTTCAATTAATTTTTCATTATCACGCTGATGTAAGCCAATCGATGGTTCATCTAAAACATAAAGCACGCTCATGAGTCCAGCACCCAATTGAGTGGCCAAACGAATACGCTGTGCTTCACCACCAGAAAGAGTGGTGGCCGAACGACTAAGAGTTAAATAATTAAGACCAACATTATTAATAAAATCTAAACGCAAATTAACTTCGTTGGTTATTTGAGAGAAAATCTTCTTTTCCAACTCACTTAATTTAGTATTAGAAGCAATATCAATTAATAATTCTCTCACCCCGACAATATCACGACTAACAATATCATTAATAGAATAAGTACCTATTTTTACAGCTAACATTTCTTTTTTAAGACGTTTACCTTCACAAGTTGGACAAAGCAAAATACGCATATACTGTTCTATTTCTTGACGTACGTAATTAGATTCGGTTTCCTTATAACGCCTCTCGAGTTCAGCAATCAAACCAATAAAATTTTTATCGCCATACAAAATCAAATCTAATTGTTTTTTAGAAGCTTGCTTTAAAGGAAGGGCAACTGAAAAACCAGACTTCTCAACCACTTTTTCCAATTCTTTTAAAAAGGCATCGTTACTACGAAAATTATTGCGAGCTAATGGCTTAATCGCTCCTTGTTCTAAACTTAAATTAAGATTTAAAACTAATTCTGGATCAACCTCCAATTTAGTTCCCAAACCGCTACAAACCGGGCAAGCACCATGGCTGGAATTAAAAGAAAAATTATTTAAAGTTAATTCTGGCAAAGTATTATTACAATTTGGACAACTAAAAAAAGCGGGCTGAATAATTCCGTCACCCTTATTTTCTTTTTTTTGTTTTTTCATTTTTGTATCACAACAAACGCAATAAGGCGCTCCCATCTTAGCAAACAACAAACGAAAAAAATCATAAATTTCTGTAATAGTTCCGACTGTAGAGCGAGGATTATTGGAAACTGATTTTTGATCAATAGAAACCGCTGGAGATAATCCTTCAATTGAATCAACATCCGGCTTATCCATTAAATCAACAAATTGCCGAGCATAAGACGATAAAGATTCAACATAGCGCCTTTGTCCCTCGGCATAAATAGTATCAAAAGCCAAAGAAGACTTTCCAGATCCGGATAGTCCAGTAATAACAATTAGTTGATCGCGTGGAATATCAACATTAATATTTTTGAGATTATTGACGCGTGCACCACGAACTTTAATTAAGTTATTTTTCTCGGCCATATGTAAATAAAAAAGAGTTAAAAAAGATTAGAGAAAAGTATAGCAGAAAAAAGCAGAAGAAACAAGGGAAGAATAAAAGCGGAGTAAGCTCCGCTTTTATTTTAAATATTTAATTTACTTTATTTAGAGAGTAGTAATAGGACGACTCTGAGTTATATAAAATTTCTTTTTTTCATAAGCCCATTCTATATCACAAGGAAATTTATAATGCTTTTCGATTTTAAGACATAATTCGGCCAACTGCACTACTTGTTTATTAGATAATTTTTGCTTTTCTTGTTCATTCTTGGCGATCTTAGTCCACTTTACTCCATTTTTTACATCAAGCACAATTTTCTTTTCTTGCTTACTAACATTAACATCCATTAAAGACATATCCCTTTTATCTAAAACATAAGAGTCTGGGGTTATTGATCCGGAAACAATAGCTTCACCCAAACCATATCCTGCTTCAATAATCATTTGTGTTCTATCTTGAGTAACTGGATGAACCGTAAAAGCGATTCCAGAAACTTCTGACTCCACCATTTTTTGTACAACCACGGCCACGGAAACATGAGTCTCTAATAAATCTTTTTCTTTACGATAAAAAATAGCGCGCGGCGTAAACAAAGAAGACCAACAACGTTTTACATTTTCCAATAAACGTTTGTCAGTGGTATTCAAATAAGTTTCTAGTTCACCGGCCCAAGAGGCTACTGAAGAATCTTCAGCAGTAGCCGAAGAACGCACTGCTACATATTTAGTCTTTAACTTTTTAAAATTAGCTACAATTTCTTTACTTAAATCAATCGGCATTTTAGCTTCATGAATCATTTCTCTAATAATAGCTGAGGTTTTATCGACTGAATTAATATCATTATAATTAGTTTTATGTAATTCGGAATCAATGCTTTGAAATAAATCGGTTTCTTCTAAAAAACGATCAAAAGAATGAGAAAGAATAACAAAGCCTGGCGGCACAGCTAAACCGGCTTTAGTCATTTCACCTAAAGACGCTCCTTTGCCACCGGCAATGGCAACTGATTTTTTATCGATTTCCTTAAAAAACTTAATAGAAGCTAATTCTTTCTTTTTTGCCATATAATTGTAACTTTAAATTAATAATTAAAATATTTTAATAATAAAAAATCTTGCTACTAATAATTATACTATAAAGATAAAACTTACAACATCCTTAAAAACAACCGGATAAAAAAAGCAAAAACATAATCAAGCCAAATTAATTTATTCTTTAAATAAGCCAAGGGCCAAGATTGTCTTTGCCATTTTTCTACTAACAAAGAAAATTCTTGAATTAATTCTTTATCGTCCATAAAGACTCCTACTTCCAAATTAAAATTAAAAGAAAGAAAATCAATGTTAGGTGAACCAATCATTAATTCTTTATTGTCGATAAATAAAGCCTTGGCATGATTCATTTTTTTAAAGAGAAAAAATTCAATACCCAAATGCGACAGTAATCTAATATAACCATAATTAACTCTATTAATAATAGAAACATCCGTATTCTCCGGAATAATAACCTCAACTTTGACACCACGACGAATTGCATCATCAAGCAAGGCCACTAACCAACGAGGAGGGGTAAAATAAGGGGTAATAATTACTATTCTTTTTTGAGCGGCAATAATTTTTTCTCGATAATAATTATTTAAAGCATAAACTCCTGAGTTGGGCCAATGTTCCAAGAGCCAGGAATGCACTTTATGAAAAAACTTTTTCTGCTGTTGCTTTAAAATAAAAGGGTCCTTGCCACCACACATAATATAAGTATAGGCAAAACTTTTAAAAATAACTTTGGCTAAATATTTTGATTCTAAACGAACTTGTAAATCGCGCCAATTAATGGTTTTCTTTTCAATATTAACCCCGCCTAGAAAAGCAATTTTTTCATCAACAATAATAATTTTACGATGAGTGCGTCTCAACCAATCACTAAAAAACAATATTTCCACTCCTAGTGCGCGGGCCTCATTTACAGCCTCTTTATCTAGAGCATAGCTACCAAAGCTGTCAGCTACTATGGCTATTTTTACGCCCTTTTTAGCCTTTTCTTTAATAACACCCCAAAAATCATGGGTTTCTGAAGTGTCGGCCAATAAAATAAACATTTCTATATAAATAGATTTTTGGGCCAATTTCATAGCCTTTAGCATACCGTCCCAGGCTCTTTTAGAATTTGTATAGAGTTTGTACTTAGACATTATTGACAAAAGTTATTAAATATGATACTATTATCCTTACAATAAACGATCTCTAAAACTCAATATATACAACTATTATAGCACTATAATGGTTCCAAAAAAATACATAAATAGAATTAATAACTTTAATAAATATAACACGATGAAAAAAACGATGATCTTGGTGATAATGATTATGATAATCAGCACCGCAGTAAATGCACAATTCCGTCCTGCTAGTTATGAAAAAGGAATGACTCAAGAAAAATACGAATCACTAAAGGCTGATTTAACAGCCGAAAGAGACCAAGCCAAAAAAGATGGCGACACTGTCTTGGTAAAAGAACTGAATAATAGATTATTGGCATTATATGATGCTAGAATGGATAATACTAGTGCAATTGGAACTCATGGCACAAACAGCAAGGTTGGAAATTTTATTTATGATGTAGCCCTAGCTGATAACATAAACAACAACTCTACTTCAACCGGACATAGTGGTTGTAATGGTTATGCAATGAATTGTCTATTTTTAGATAATCATTATCATATTAATAGCCAAGAACAAGAAAGAGAAAGAAAAACTTACTCAGTAACTATTATAAATAAAAAAACGGGAAAAGAAGCTATGCCCAGTAAAGATCTCGGGCCAAGAGATATTTATTGGTGGAATTTACCATCAGGAGACTATAAAGCTGTCTGGACTAGCTTTGCAACTAACGAAAAAAAAGAAGTTGACATAGAATATGTTAAAACCATTAAAACTGATTTGCAAGGAAATAAATATATTTGGCGTACCAGATGGGTTGAATAAACTAATTTTAAAAAACAAAAAAAAGACTACCACAAGTAGTCTTTTCTTATTTTAAAACAAATAGTTAATTTCCAAGTGGTTTGCCGTTACTAGTCGCACTTCCAGTATTAGCAAACTTAGTAAAGACAAAAGCCGTAATAGAATAAGCACACATCACTATTATTAAACCAATAATTGCAGTCTTTAAAGTACCCTTGGCTTCTTTTATTCTTTCTTCATTTCCTTGAGCAGTCATCCAAGTAAAACCAGCATAAATAGTTAAACTAACAAAAATAATAGCTAAAATACTTAATAAGACTTTTATAATATTAGCCACCATTAAAGGTGCTGAACTGGCATTAGTTGATTTGCTAAAACCAGCACCTTTGGCAAACTTATCCTCCATACCAGTATTCTTTTTTTCTAATAATCCTAGTTGAGCACTAACTGGAAAACTATAGCCGATTATTAAAACTGACAATAAAATAAAAATGATTTTTTTAAACATATTAATAAAATTATAATCTTGACTCAATAAATTTCCAAATAGCAAACGAAGATAGGGTTATTACCAAACCAATAACCGCTGTTCTTAAAGTGGCTTTAGATTCTTTCACTTTTTCCTCATTACCTTGAGCGGTCATCCAATTAAAACCAGCATAAATAGTTAAAGCAACAAATATAATACCAAGTAAACTTAAAAGAATATTAACAATACTACCCAAAGTAGTTACAAGAGTAGTCTCGTCGGTAGACGCCGAATAACCGGATTGTTGAGCAACAGCATCTAGTTTAGATGTCATTACTCTCGAACTAAATTGAGCAAAAACCAAACTCGGCGAGATTAGAATTAGGGTTAAAAGCAATAAAAATAATATTTTTTTAAAAACTAATTTCATAATAGTTATGAAGAAATTTTATTTAAAGAAAAGCGAAGATTGAAAAACAAAGGCTGTAATGGCGTAAGCTCCTAAAATAATACCCAGACCAATAATCGCCCGAGACATTATTGTTTTAGCTTTTTCGACAGCGTCTTTATTGCCACGAGCCGTCATCCAAGTTATGCCACCATATATCGTTAATATTAAAAATATAACACCAAGAAAAGATAATAATTTCTGAATAAAATTAGCAACAATGTATTCCGGTTCGGCAACTTGGCTTAGACCGGCCTTGCTATTAAAATTATTAAGTCCTGAAGCTGTCTTACTATTAGAAAAGGCGTTGGAAAGATTGGGTGTCTCAGCATTCACTAGAAATAAAGGGAAAAATAAAAAAATAAATATAGTAAATAAAACTTTTCTCATATACTAAATCATTATTTAGAAGGTATAATAATATTGGGAGTAGTATTAGGTATTGTTCCTCCTTTACTTTGTATTGTTTTTAAAGTTGGACTCTCTACTGGCTTAACCAACTGATCCATAATAAAGGTGGTTACGGCATAAGCTGACACAATAATTACCACTCCAATTATAGTATTTTTTAAAATAGCTTTGGCTTTTTTAATTTGATCATCATTTCCCGAAGCGGTCATCCAAAGGACTCCTCCATATATTAATAAAAGCAAACAACCAACGCTCAACCAAGACATAACTGTCCTTATAACATGCCCAATTGTATACATTAAGTCCGTTTCCCCATCACCTCCGGTTGAATTATCAAGATGTCCTGACTTAGCAGCCGTACTTTCTAATCCACTGTTTTGTAAAAAATTATATCCCTCTTTTGGTATAGCAACATCTTTGGAGGAAGGGGTTTTAAGAGAATTATCAGCATTAAGCTCTATTTGCCCGGTAAGCGGATCTATTTTATTTATTGGCGAACCTTTTTGCAAATCTACTTTAAAAGGATCTTTATCAGAGTTAACAACCAAAGCTGATACTCTATTTATCGTAATAATGGAAAATAATACCGCAATAAAAATTATTAATAATATTTTTTTCATAATTACTCAGTTAAAGCTTGTCCAACAAAAGCCGTAATAGCATAAGCAGACATTACTATAACTAAACCAATTACTGCATCAACAATCAAGGTCTTGGCTTTTTTTGTTTGTTCTTCATTACCCTGAGCAGTCATCCATAATATACCGCCGTATATCATTAAAACTAAAAATATGACACCAACAAAAGATAAAGCGTAACCAATAATACGTCCCAATTCTGAGGTGACAAAACCCCAGGCTCCACTATCAACATTTTTTGTTTTCATTGCCCCTTGAATTTGTCCCTCACCAACCGTTTCAGCTAAACCATAATCACCATCTTTACTCTGAGCTAACACAGGACTAATTCCCAAAAACAAAAAAAACAATACTCCTAATAATAAGCTTGTTTTTTTAACAAAGTTAAATATTTTTTTCATAATATTGACCACCCTTCTTGGCACAAATATTTTTCTGCCAAAGACGGTGGTCCCTTCATTAGGAAGGGACCAAATTTTTCTAAAATCGACAATAGAAAACAGAACTAGCTGGTAGCACTCATTAACTGAGTAATAACGTAGGTAGACAAGCCGTAAGCGGTTAAGATAATTACTAAACCGATTAAACCAGCACCTAACAATTTCTTAGCTTCACCAACCTGCTCTTCGTTACCAGCGGCAGTCATCCATTTGAAACCACCGATCAAACAAATAACCACGGCGATTAAACCTAAGAAACCTAAAGCCAATTTGATAACGTAGTTAGCAATTGCTTTAGGATCTTTACTACCAAGACCGATACCAGTTACGTTAGAATCATTTAAACCAACGTTTAACTGAGCTGATGCTGGTTGAGCAATAGCTAGTATGCCAAAAGCAAAAACAGCAATAACGGCGAAAGAAACTAAATGTTTTAAAGTTTTATTCATAGTTCACCACCCCTCTAGATATTAATTTTAAAATTAAAACTGTTTTAAGATAATAGACTTATTAATTAAAACAGCAGAAATACTGCTGTAGAGCAGTTCTAATAAATATTGTAACACATATTCTTGAGTAAGACAATAAAACATGGTATAAAGTTAGTATGTTTTGGAATAAAATCATTAAAAAAAATACTGAAAATAATAATTATTTTACTTTTAAACATTGCCTTTGGATTCTGGGCTATATTTTATTTTTCTTATTATTTTTAAAAAATTCTTATTCTTACCTTAATCCTGATCTAGGTTGGCATCTTAAAGATGGCCAAGAAATTTGGCTCACTAAAGAAGTTCCTCGTTTTGATCACTTTGATTATACGATAATGGGTGGTCGCTGGGTGGATCACGAATGGCTCTCCAACCTTCTTACTTACTTAACTTTTAATTATTTTGGCTATCCGACCGTTAATATCTTTTTTTCTTTACTAGTAATAATTGTTTTTGCACTTCTGCATCGGGAAATTAGGAAAGAAAATTCTAAAGCTGATTTTTTTATTTTACCTTTTTTTATTATTGGTTATTTTGCAATTGGCAGTTTTATGGGCGTACGCATGCAAGAATTTACCTTTCTTTTTTTAACTCTACTACTTTTAATTTTAAAAAAATACGAATTAGCTTGTTCAAATAAAAAAAAGAATTATTTTTTCATCCTTTTCTGGCTATTACCGCTGTTTTGGCTTTGGGCCATGCTCCATGGGGGCTTCCTGTTTGGTGGTTTCGTTTTAGGATTTTGGTTAATTATAAAAACAGTCGAAAATATTCTTCGTTATCATAATTTTAAATTATTAAATTATTCCGAAAACAATACTTATTTATCTTTAAAACAGATTAAAGTTGTTTTATTTTTCGCTCTAGGTGTGTTTCTGGTAACACTTTTAACTCCCTATAACATAGAGTTATATAAATTTTTATTAAATTATCGAGATAATTATTATCAATCTCATATTTCAGAGTGGTTATCACAATCTAATTACCCATTTCATTATTGGGGCTTACTTTATTTAGGATTATTTTTAAGTGGTTTGGTTACCTATTTTTATGCTTATAAAAAAATCGGCACTTCTTGGTGGCGATTAGGACTAACTCTAATATTATTAATAATGAGTTTTAAATCGCGCAGACATGTACCGCTTTTTTTTGTCGCTTCTCTTCCTTTAACTATTCATTATTATTATTCTCTTTTTGAAATAAAAAAAATAGTTTTTAACAAATACGTCTCTTTATTTTTAAAAACAACTGTTATCATTACAGTTATTTTTCTTATAACTTGCGTGATACCAAAAATTAATCTATTTAAAGATCCCTTTACCAACTTTTGTCAGAGCTTCCCTTGTGCGGCCATACAATTTCTTAAAGATCATCCCGAATATAACGAAAAAAGAATATTTAATAATTACGGTTGGGGTGGGTTTATGATTTGGACTTATCCGGAAAGAAAACTTTTTATTGATGGACGCTTACCACAATATCCAATTAACGGTACGACTTTTTTAAGAGAATATTATAATTTCTTTGATAAAGATTTAGTAGAATCAAAATTAAATCAATATAATATTGGTTTAATAATGATAGAAAAAAATTCTAATTTTAAATTTAATTGGTTTGAGCGTTTCTTTTTTGAAATTAAAGATAATGATCTTATTCCTAAAGAAAATAGCATAATAACTCATCTTAATAATTCTGGTAAATGGCGAATAATTTACGAGGATAAAATTAGTATAATTTATTTAAAACCATGATTTCTTTAATCATCCCCACTCTCAACGAAGAAAAATCAATTCCGGTTTTATTGGAAAAATTAACCAAGGCTTTTTCTCTTTGCCCAAACATTGAATTCGAGGTTATTTTTATTGACGACACATCAACCGATAAGACTATTGCTGTTATCCAAGAACAACAAAAACAACATTCTTTTATTAAATATGTTTGTCGTCAAGAACGCGGCTTAGCCACCGCTGTCTTGCGTGGCTTCCAAGAAGCAAAAGGAGATATTTTGGCAGTTATGGACGCCGATCTCTCTCATCCCGCCGATCTAATACCGGAAATGGTAAAAAATATTTTTAATTACGATTTAATTATTGCCAGTCGCCATGCTCAAGGCGGGGCCATTGAAGAATGGCCTTGGTCCAGAAAATTGGGCTCTCTTTTCTGTACAAAACTAACTATTCTTTTGGGCATTAAAATAAAAGATCCTATGAGTGGATTTTTTATGTTAAAAAAATCAGTTATTAATGAAGTAAAACTAGAACCATTGGGCTATAAAATACTTTTAGAAATTTTAGTGAAAGGAAAATTCAAAAATTATTTAGAACTTCCTTATAGTTTTAAAAATAGAGAATTGGGAACGAGTAAAATGGATGGAAAGATAGTAAAACAATTCTTTCAACATTTCTGGCGTTTGTTTGTTTGGCGTTTTAAAAATTGGTTTTAAATAAACATCATTGACTTAAGCCAAAAAATATTTGAAGGATTATTGTAAAATTATTTTTTTGTTTCATGATAATCTTCTTCACTATTAACCGCCCAAATATTATCTTTACTGATAATATTATTTTTAATATTAGAAACCGCCTCCAGTGCTGAAAGCATAGAATGATCCATATTATTATAACGATGTTGACCATTCCTACCAATAAGATAAAGGTTACTAATTTTATTAATATACTCTTTCAATAATGGAAATTCGGCATAGGACCCAAAATAAGAGGGGTAGGCTTTTTTTATTTTTGCCTGATGAGCATTTAAAACATCTTCTTTTTCTAAAATACCAATTTTCTCTAATTCATTAATAGCAAAATTTTTAAAGTCCTCTTCACTTAAAGACCAAAGTTCGTCGCCCTCTTGGACAAAATATTCTAAACCCAACCAAACTGTGTTTAAAAAATCTTTAACTAAATAAGGGCTCCAATTATTAAAAACTTGTAAACGTCCAATTTTTACTTCTCGTTCTTGAATATAAATCCAAGTATCTGGAATTATATTATTAATGGTTTTTATCTGAGTAGAATTTTTGATTTTTAATTTTTTTACCAAGACCCCCAAACTAATAAAATCACGATATAATAAACCATTGGCAATATTTTTTATCTTTTCTGGAACAACCTGAGAAAAGGAATTAACTAAATCTTTAATCGGCATAGAAGATAATAAGTAATCACACTTGATATAATCAATTTTTCCATTATTTTCAATCTCTACCCCAAGTACAACATTGTTTAATACATCTATCTTACGCAAACGTGAATTTAATTTTACAATACCGCCAGAATTTTCTATTTTATTTTTCATCTCCTGCCAAAGTTGCCCTGGGCCATATTTAGGATAAAAAAACTCTTCAATTAAACTAGCTTCAATTTTTTTATTTTTACTAGTGCCTTTAGTAAAAGGCCATAAAGATAAAATGGCTTTAAAAACAACTTTAGATAAAGAAATACCTTTAATGCGCTGAACGCCCCAATCAGCTGGTAAATATTCTGAATCAATTCCCCAAACTTTCTTAGTATAATCTTTAAAAAAAGTTAAATATAACTCTTTGCCAAAACGATTTATCATAAAATCTTCTAAAGATTTTTCGGGCAAAATTCTATAAATACGAGCATAAAAATAACTAAAAATTATTTTTAAACTTCGCACTATTCCTAAATTTAAAAAAGTTTCTAATTTTAAAGAAATTGGATAAGAAAAAAACTTTTTTAAATAATAAATTCTCGAATAACGATCTCTAATTAAAATAGTTTTATCTTCTTTTTCTGGGTCTGGGGCTGATGGCAATTTAGAATATTTTTTTTCTTTATTTAAAAACTTATCATCAATGCTGGGATGGCCTTGTAACGGCAAAAAAGAAAACCAAAGTTTATTAACAGTTTCTGATTTAGAAAAAAAACGATGACCGCCGATATCCATTTTATTACCATTAAAATCAATAGTGGCGCTTATTCCGCCAACAATGTTTTTTTCTTCAATAACTAAGGGCAAAACATCTTTTTGTTTTAAAAGTTCAAGAGCCGCCGTTAACCCCGCTGGTCCGGCGCCGATAATTATAGCAATCTTTTTGGATTGATTTTGCAACATATAATATTAGGGGTAAAAAAATAAAGAATAGATACTGAAAAACAAACTAGCTGAAAGATATTTACGGTCATTAGCCAAAATACCAAAGGGAATTATTAAAAGAATATACCAGGGCGTTAATGATCTGATAAATATAAAAAGAAAAACAACTAAAGTCCAAAAAATAAATTTTTCTCTACTAAATTTTCGGAAAAGAAAAACATATAATATTAATAAATATAAGACAAAAAAAATGGAAAACCTGATAATAAACTCATAGTTAATAAAATAATTATCTATTAATTGCATGAGGGGCGAACAAACATAAAAACAAGATTGATTAAGATAGGCTAAATTGGAAAATATCTGTTTAGGTAAAAGGCCAGAGGCAAAAAGAATAATAATAGTAGACGCTATTAAGATAAAGTTGGAATAAAAAAAATTCTTTCCCGAAAACTTTCCATCTTTAAACCACATTATCGGCCAAAGAATGAATGAGGTGTATTTTATAAAAATGGAAATAATCAAGCTAGCCTGAGCCCAAACTTTTTTTTCGAGTGTTAAATAAAATAATGATAAAAGCAAAAAGGTAATGATAATAAGTTCATTGTGGCCGTCTATAACTAACTGTAATAAAAGCGCTGGGTTAAAAGCATAAAACCAAAATAAATGAGCTGGTAATTTTTTAATAATTAAAATCTTTTTAAAAATGAATAAAGAAAACAAAAAAACACCCAAAACAATAAGTTTATAAAAATATATTGCCCCGATAAGCGAATTCTTAAAAACTAACGCGGGTAAAAAAAAGAAAGGCAAAAAACTGGGGCCATAGGGGGTGGGAAGTGACACCCAATAGGAATGAAACAAATGACTAAACTCATTATTATAATTAAGTGGAACAAAATAAGGATTTAAACCAGAAAAAAAATTTCTAGCCATGAAAAAATAATATGAGGTATCCTGAGAAAGAATGGGAAAAGTAAATAAACAAATTACTAAAATAATTATGAACGATACTCTTAGCTCTATCTCCTGCCATTTTTTTCTTAAAAAAATAAAAAAAGCATACCAAAGAGAAAGAAATAAAAAAATTAATTTAACTAATAAGTGTCCAAAGACGGAAAAGGTCTCTAAATGTTCTGTAATAAAATTTCCTCTAGACAACGAGAGCCAAGCAAAAAAAAGATAAAAAATAATATTTACCGAAAAAAATAGAATTCTTAACCAAGAAAAATTTTGTTTTATTATCTGCATGATAACCTAAATTATATCACAAATCTTCATTAGTTTACCAAATCTCTGTAAAATAACACCAACAAACTATTTTAACCAAGCCTGTTAAAATGCCTAAATAAAAATATCTTTAAAATAGCTTAATTTAGCAATTTTGTTTTTTTTATTAATAATAATTTGAATTAAGTCCCAAGAAGTTCTTTCGATTTTCAAATTAAATTTACGACAATATGCCAGACGAAAAATTTTAAAATTAACAATTTGTTTAGCTGATAAAAAACGATTTGATTGATCAAAAAAACGTGTTTTTACTTCAATAAAATGAATTTCTTTATTATAATTAGCAACAATATCAGCTTCTTTACTCTTTATTCGCATATTGCGACCAATAATAGTAAAACCCATTTTCTCTAAATATTGACTAGCTAAAGTCTCCCCCCAGTTTCCTTTGATTTTACTATTAGTACAAAAATTAGTCATATTTTTCTACTTATTTAAATAAAACATGTTAAACACATAACAATAAATTAATAAAATTTTCTTTTTTAAAACTCCTCTCGAGCAATTAAAACAAATAATTTGTGACAAAAAAATAAAAAGACCGCTAAAAACGGTCTTTTTATAAAATCTATTAATCAAATTGAAAAATGATAAATTATATAACAATACGCAATCCGAACATCTCAAAGTAAAATTAGTTTTTCTGTTTAGGTAAATATTTACTAAGTTCGTTATTTTTCTCCCATTCCTTCTTTTTCTCTGGTATTTTCTTTAATTTCAAACCTATTCTGATTAACCACCAAAGCATTCCCGCGCCCCATAAAACAAACCAAAAACGAGCAGCAAAAAATGGCACACGTTCATAACTAAAAAAAACTAACAACAAACCAAGAAGAAAATTAGTAGAGGAAAAGTTCATTAGATCCTCGTAAAAAAAACGATACAGGCCCTTTTTCTTTTGTAGCCAGTAAAAAACAACTACAGCCACTAATAATAAAACCACAAAAATCACTAACACTTTAAAAAAGATTGGTAAAATTGCCTCTGGTCTAAGAGAAAACCAATATTTTAGGGTTAAAAAGTTACTCATAATTTTATGAACAGCACCCCTTGATGGTAACCGCCAGCTGAAAACTCGTCCTCCAGTTCTAAACCAGCCTTTAAAGCGGCTACTTTCAAAGAAGTAAAGTTAATTCTTAATTCTGCCGGGGGACCATAAGGAGAATCTTGTTTTCTCCAGTCCACAATTAATAATTTACCGCCAGACTTTAGGATTCTAACAGCTTCTCGTAAAATTTCAAGTCTTTTCTCTGACTGGAATAAAGTATTAATAATAACTACCGCATCAACACTGTTATTCTCTATATTAACATGTTCTTCAATATTAGCTCTTAAAGGCTCTATTTGGGGTAAATTTTCGACACGAATTAAATGCTCTATTTCTTCAATAACATCCCTCATAACATCAATAGCATATACTTTTCCTTTTTTACCAAGCGCCTGAGCAATTGGTTTAACAAAAAAACCAAAACGACCACAACCAAAATCAGCCAATTTTTGACCACTAGTTAAATCTAATTTTTTAATAATCTCTGTTACCTGAAAAATGTTTGTCATAAATATTATAATTACTCTACTAAAATATAACGCTTAATACTCTGGGCTCGACCGTGTTTCTTTTGGGCACTAATAGTAATATTGTTTATGCCCTGATGCAAAATAATATTTTTAGAAAAAAAACCATTATTATCACCTAAAACCAATTCGCCATTAATTTGAATTTGAGCTTCTAGTTCAGTATGGCCACTAACTATAATAGCATGGTTATTAGTAATTAAGCCATTCGCTGGTTCAGTTATTTCTAAAAAAGGCGGTTTAGAAATATTATTTAAATAAAAAATTAAATAAATAATACAACCCAGTACGGCAATAATTAAAATACTAATTTTTAAAATAACTGGCCAAAATATTTTTTTATCTTTAATTATCTTGTAACGGAAAAATAAATCTGCTTGTGCTTCACCAGTCTCTTTTTCCTGATGGTGTCCAATTTCTTTTCTAAATTTCTCTTCATCAAAGCCGAGATAAGCCTGATATTCTTTTTTAATTCTACGACCATAAAAACCAAAGGGTAGTTTTTGCCAAGCACCAATTTCAATTGATTCAAGAAATTCTGGTTTAATTTTAAGAGTTTTGGCTACATCTACAATATCAAGCCGATGTTCTTCTCTAATTTTTTTCAAATTATTGCCAATTTCAATTTGTATGGGTTTTTTATCCATTTTAATAACAATTATTTCTGACCAGTACCTTCAGGCAATTGATTCCAGCTTGGCTTACCTTTTATGGCATTAATTTGTCCCTTTTCGTCCGTAGCTTGAACATTCTTTAATATCCAATCTACTAACATATAAGCTGAAAAAACAATAATTAAACCAATAATAGCGTTGAGAATGATTTTTTTACCGCTAGCAATTTTTTCGCTTTGACCAGCTGAGGTCATCATTTGAAAACCGCCGTAAACAAACATTAATAAAGTAAGAGAGCCAACAATTCCCAAAATCCAACGGGTAACCCAAATACCCACTCTAACAAAATCATTTAGATCGCAATCACCGCTTTTCTGACAACTACCACCAATATAGTCCATTAATGTTCCCGGGGCATTCTGAGCTAAAGCCGGAAGTGGCTGATAGCACAAGAATAAAAACAAAAATAAACTAAAAAGTGAAATAAGAATTTTTTTATTTTTTTTAATCATGTAATTAAATACCGTCTAATCTCTAACTGTTTGCTGCACTTTATTAGCGGCAATATTAATAATATCTGCTATCGCTTCTGGTGTTTTAGCAACATTGTCAATTAATTCACCCATAATCATTTCTGCTACTTTAACATTATTACCACGATACCAACTTTTAGCAGTCAAAACCTGATCAGCAAAAACACCAATTTCTGGGTCTTCTTTTTGTTTATCAACTAAAGAAATAAGGGCGGTTGGTTTTTTGGTTTTATCTAAATAACTTTTAACATTTTCTTCTTTAGCAATAAATTGAACAAAGTCCCAAGCCTCGCTTTTGTGTTGGCTTTTTTTAGACACTACCTCTACCCAATAATTAGCAAAATTTACTTGTGTCGGACTACCTTCAATTTGCGGCAATTTAACAATGGAAAAATTAAGTTTAGGGGCGCGAGCTTTAATAATAGGCAAATGATAAGAATAACCAAGCATCATTGCCAAACTTCCACCCATAAACATCTCTAAAGAATTTCCTAATTCATTATTCCAACAATAAACTTCTTTAGCAGAATTAGAAAAATCAGTATAAAAACGTAAGGCCTCGAGTCCCGGAATATAATCGTCGTTAGTAGCATTGGCTGGAGGAGCATTAAAAGTTACTTGATTAGCATCATTGATCATAGTAGCACCATTTTGCATCATTAAAACTGCTAAAATATCACTAAAACGTTCGATATTATTATTACCACCCAAAGAAATTCCCGATTGAATAATACCACGTTTTAAGTCTTGCTTAGTTAATCTTTTAACTGCTTGCTGGAAACCTTTATTCCAATAAGATGGAATGTCGGTTAAACCAGCATTGTTAAATAAATCACGATTATAATACAAAGCTAAAGTATCTACTGATAAAGGTAAGCCGTAAATATTATTATCCATTACCACGTCACGATAAACCACATCCACAAAAGTATCTTTTAATTTTTTTACAGTCATCATGGCTGTAGTACGGAGCTCTGGCACAACTTCCTTTTTAAGAGTGCCTTTGGTTATTGGGTAAACTAAAGTAACGCTAGCTGGCATTGGCTCTAGTTTATTTTTATACTTAACCATCCAAGTATTATGAATAGAAAAAATATCTGGGCCCTTGTCCTCAGCAAAAGCATTTAAAAGCTCGTCTTCGTATTCACTTAAACGAAGTTTGCGATATTCCACTTTAATAAAGGGATGAATAGCGTTATATTTTTGAATAATTTCTGCGAAATCATCAGGACCATCTAAAACACGCCAATAAGTAATAGTAACTGGTTTCATGGCCTCTAAAGCTTGCTTACTAGCTCCTTTACAACCAAAACCAGAGGTAAGAAGGATGGAAAAAATTAGAAACAAAGTAATAAGTTTTGTTTTCATAAACTAATCTTAATTATTACAGTAATAGTTGTTTCAATTATATCAAAAAATAAAGGAAAACAAAATAGTAGCTATTAATAACATGGCCCCGTCTTTTTTAGAAAAAAGCCCATTAAAAATTATTGAAAATTTTTATGTTTTCTCGATACTGTAGGGCCTCTGCAATATGAGAAGTATTTATTTCTTCGCCAGACAAATCGGCAATAGTACGGGCTACTTTTATAACCTTAAAGCAAGAACGATTAGACATCTGGTAGCTTTTAGCCGCCGCAATTAATAACTCGGACGCTTCCTTATCAAGAAGACGAAAATCTTTTATTTCTTTTGTTTTCATTTCTGAATTATTAAAAATTTGATTATTTTGATCATTTTTTGAAAAACGTTCGTTTTGTTTTTGTTTAGCAATAACTATTCGTGCTCGCAAAGAAGACAAATTATCATTTAAATTGTTATTAGAAGTAATAAAGCTATTTAATAAAGATTCGGGAGCTAGACGATTAATTTCTACAAACAAATCAAAACGATCTAAAATTGGTCCAGAAATTTTTAGGCGGTATTTATTAATTTGCCCCATACTACAACGGCATTTCTTTTCTGGATCGCCCCAGTAACCACAAGGACAAGGATTCATGGCGGCTAGTAGAGAAAAACGACAAGGAAAAATAAAATTGCCAGCCGTCCTACTAACACAGATTTCACCATCTTCTAATGGTTGGCGTAAGGCCTCTAAAACATCTCGAGAGAATTCTGGAAATTCATCTAAGAACAAAACCCCTCGATGAGCTAAAGATATTTCTCCTGGTTTAGGAAATGATCCACCGCCAATTAAAGCGGTCTTAGAAACAGTATGATGCGGTGAACGAAAAGGGCGTTGAAAATAAAAATTATTATCAATAGTTAAGTTAGAAACACTATATAATTTAATTAACTCCAAAGATTCAAAAAAAGATAGTTTGGGTAAAAGTAAAGGAAAGGCCTTAGCAAGCAATGTTTTACCAGATCCTGGAGGTCCAATAAAAAGAACGTGATGTAAACCGGCCGCGGCTATTTCTAGTGCTCGCTTAGCTTGTTCCTGCCCCTGAATAGCTGACCAATTATTTTCTTCTCCCCAAAAATTTGGTTGGCATTCAACACTAAAAGTCGAGGAATATTCTAACAATCTAATATTTTTAAAAATATAATTTTTTAGTTCGTTTAAATTATTCAGAGGATATATGGTTAAACCTTTAATTAAACTGGCTTCACCAGCATTGCGAGTCGGTAAAAATATTTTTTTAAAACCAAGTTTTTGCATTTCGGCGGCAATAACTAAAACTCCGGGAATGGGTTTTATTTCGCCACTCAAAGACAATTCACCCAAAAAAATAGAGTCAAAAAATAAATTATTTTTTGGCGCTATTAACAACATAATAGCAACGGCTATAGCCAAATCATAAATAGGGCCATGTTTGCGCAAATCTGCTGGAGCTAAATTAATAGTCACTTTTCTTTTAGGAAAATCGATACCACTATTACGTAAAGCGCTTCTCACTCTTTCTTTGGCTTCGGAAACGGCCATGTCTGGTAAACCAACCACTGAAAAAGAACCAAAATCACCCCCACCTAAATCCGCTTCTACCTCTACTATTTTTGCACTTAATCCCATGATGGCTGTCGAAAAAACCTTTTGAGACATAAAGATTAATTTAAATTTAACTAATACTAACTATAAAGTATGATTAATTAATAAACTTAGTTTCCAAATCGCAAAAAAAACTAGCATCGCCTTATTTAACGATGCTAGTTTAACAAAAATAAAATAAATTTTTTCTAACGTCCAGTTTTTACTTCTTCAAGTTTGACGCTAAGAATCTGACTCACACCATCCGCTTGCATAGTTACACCATATAAAACACTAGCTCTTTTCATAGAAGCACGATTATGAGTAATAACAATAAACTGAGTACGATTAGAAAGGTTATCTAAAATTTTAGCTAGACGTTCAGAATTAGCTTCATCTAAAGCGGCATCAACTTCATCCAATACAACGAAGGGAGAAGGATTGGCACTAATAATAGCACAAATTAAAGCAATGGCAGTCAAAGCTCTTTCTCCACCAGAAAGCATAGCCACCGATTGAATCTTTTTTCCAGGAGGGGTGGCGGCAATATCAATACCAGCTAGTCCAGTAGTGCCTCCTTTTTTTAATAATTTAATTCTTTGTTTAGTAACATCCTCAATGACTTTAGAATTTGTTTCTTTAGATATGATCTCATTTTTATTATCTCCTTGGCTTATATCAGTTTTTTCTTCTTCAGCCTCGATTAATTTTTCTATCTTAGCCGAACCGCCATTAAAAAGAATTTTAAAATATTCATTAAATTTTTCAGAGATGACCCTAAATTCTTTATCGAAACGTTCTTTTATAACGCCATCCAACTCGGTAATAATTTTTTCCAGAGAATTAATGGCCTGATTTAAATCATTTACTTGTCCTGAGAGGAAATCAAAACGAGTTTTGGTTTCGGTATATTCTTTTTCAGTTTCCGGATCAATACCACCAATAAGTTCTAATTGATTTTTTAAACTGTTAATTTTGTTTAAAGCTTGGTCGGAAATAAAATTTTCTTCAATATTTTCTTGATAATTTTGAATTTCTTTTAATTCAACTCGACTAACTCTAATGTTGGCTTCTAAATCTTCCAGCCTAGTTTCTTCTTTGGCTGAATTAATGCGCAAATCATTTAAACTGCCTATTAAAATATTAATTTCATTTTGCAATTCATGAGCCGCTTTTTGTAAATTAAACATTGCTTTTTTCTCTTCTTCTTTCTTTTGACTAATTTCACTTAAAACCGCATTAACTTTAGCAATTTCTTGATCTTGAACAGCAACGCTATTTTTTATTTCTTCCTGTTTTTTAGTAATTTCACTAGCATCAAACTTGATTTGACTGCGAGAAAGTTTTTCTTGGACACTTAAAAATTCTTGCTCAATTTGTTTTTTCTTTTCCGTAATGAGACGTAGACGTTCAACCTTAGAAGAATTCTGTAATTTTTCCTCATTAATATCATTTAAAATTTTCTGCTTGGTTTCGCTTAAAGAAATTATCTGACGTTGAATTTCTTCAATAGACTGTAAAGCTGGAATCTCATCGCTTACGAAACCTTTAATACTATTTTTAAAATTATCTTTTAATTCTTGTAAAGATTTTTTCATTTTCTCAAAATCTAACTCTACTAAGATGTCTTCCAAATCAACAATAAATTTGGTTACTATTTTACTAGCCTCTTCTTTATTTAAAAGAGAGGTTTTGGCTTGTGAATTTAATTTGTTTAATTCTGAATGAGCGGTTTCGATTTCAATATTAATTTTTTGTAATTTGTTTTCCAAGTCAGAGTCCGTTTTAGCAACTGGGCTGTTAGCAATTTCTTGCTGTAAAAGAGAAAGTTCAGCTGACAATTCTTCCTTTTTACCGTTTAACCAAGAAATATCAAATTGACCATGAGCTTCTAAATTCATTTCTAATTCGGCCTCTAATTTAGCTAGCTGACGATTTAAACGATTTTTTTCTTCCTGTAATATAGCTAGATCTTGCTGTAATTTTTGTAATTCTTGAAAATCACCCTTCTGTTGCATAATTTCCAAATCTGAATTGGTTTTTTCTAATTTTCTACCCTTCTCTAATTGAGTTTTTTCTAATTCTAAAATTTTAGTATTGTTCTGCTTCAAACGATTATTTAATTCGTGCCAAAGCTTTCCATAATATTTTAACTCTAATTCTTTCAAATCTTTTTCCAAACTATCACGCTTATGTAATTTTTCGATTTGTCTGGTTAAGCTTTTTAAACGAGGTTCGATCTCGTTTAATAACATACTAACTTGATTTAAATTTTCGTAACTATTCTGTAATTTATTTAAAGAAAAATCTCTCTTAATTTGATATTGCTTAACACCCGTTGCTTCATCAAAAAAATCTTTACGATCAGCTGGACTAGAATTTAAAAAATTTTCTACCATGCCCTGTCCAATAACACTGTAAGTACGTTGACCAAAATTAGCTTTAGCCAAAAGCATCTGCACATCAGTTAAGCGAACACGATTATTATTTAACAAATATTCACTTTCACCGTCACGGTATAAACGACGAGTTAAAACTATTTCCGAATAATCTAAAATAGAGGTTTGCTCTTCGACGGAATTGTTGTTTTCTTCGGAATTAATTTTATTTTTTTCCTGACGATTATTTTTTTTAACTTCTTCATTGTTTAAATGCAAAGAAACTTCAGCTAAACTCATCTTCGAACGATTATCCGAACCAGAAAAAATAACGTCTTCGCTTTTTTTGCCACGCAAAGTTTTTAAACTTTGTTCACCCAAAACCCAACGAATAGCATCAGCAACATTAGACTTGCCAGAACCATTAGGACCAACAATAGCGGTTAATCCACGCCTAGATTCACTAATTAGGCCGGGAAAAATTAATTTATTTTTATTGGCAAAAGATTTAAATCCTTGAATTTCTAGTTTTTCCAAATACATAAAACAAAATAAAAAAAATAATGACTTGTCTCCATTATAAGTTAATTTGTTGATTTATAAAAGCCCCGATGTTATTATAAAAATATAATTTTATTTTGAAATTTTATTTAATCACAAGATAATTTTTGTTTATGATTATTTCTATTAGCGGTTCCCATGGTTCAGGTAAAAGTACTTTGGCTCAACAGTTGGCTGAGGCTTTGAAGTGGCCCCGCTATTATATGGGTGGCTTAAGAAGAGAGGCTGCTAAAAAAAGAGGATTAACCTTGGCCGAATATAATAAATTGGGCGAAACCGATCCGACCACCGACTTAGAAGTGGATAAATATCAGGAAGAATTAGGAAAAAAAGAGGATAATTTTATTATTGAAGGCCGAACTTCGTGGTATTTTATCCCTCATTCTTTAAAAATCTATTTAGATGTTTCTCCTGAGGTGGGTGCTAAACGCATTTTAAAAGAAACCAAAGATACTAAAAACAATAATTTAAGAAAAAATGAAGATAATAATCTAAAAACCATTGAAGAAATACAAAAAAGTTTAAAAACAAGATATAAAAGCGACAGATTACGTTATAAAAAATATTTTAATATTGATGTATATAATAAAAAACACTATGATTTTGTTTTAGATACCAGTAATTTAAACAAACGTCAAGTTTTTAATAAAATATATCAATTCGTTAAACAAATCATTGACAAGAGATAATTTTAATTATAATATAAACTGGTATAAAAATTATTAATAACAACATAAGCGAAATGACCAGTTTCGTTTCTTAGCTTATATGAGCGAGAACAAAGAAAACATTGCTGATTTAAAGCCTGGCATGACTGTAAGAGTCTACCAAAAAATTAAAGAATTAAATTCTAAAGGAGAAGAAAAAGAAAGAGTTCAATACTACGAAGGTCTTATTATTGCCAAAAAGCATGGTAAAGAAAAAGGAGCTACTATAACTGTACGTAAAGTATCAGATGGTATTGGCGTAGAAAAAATATTTCCTCTTAATCTTCCAACTATCACTAAAATTGAAGTAAAGAAAGAAGCTAAAGTTAAAAGAGCAAAATTGTATTACGTTAGAGACTATAAGAAAAGATTGAAAGAGAAAACCGTTAAGACCGCAAAAAAATAAGCTTGTTATCAAGCTTAGCGGGCGAATGGTGAAATTGGTATACACGCAAGCTTGAGGTGCTTGTGGGGAAACCCGTGGAGGTTCAAGTCCTCTTTCGCCCACAAAGTTTATTAGAGAATTACAAATTTCTATAAGGGCGCATAGCTCAGCTGGTTAGAGCACTTCGTTTACACCGAAGGGGTCCAGGGTTCGAATCCTTGTGCGCCCACCCATACAAAATACAGATGAAAGTCTGTTTTTTTGTTATTTATGGGCGTTTTTTGACGTTTCAGGGGTTCCAACTCTCGACGGAGTTAATGACTTTTCTGACTCGGTAGTCACCGGGTAGTCAAAATTTATACTTACTCTAGGTTCTAATGTCTTTATTGCCTCTCTTAAAGTTATCGGTTCTAAATGGGCATAGCGTTGAACCATTTTTAAGTCCGAATGACCTAATAGTTCTTGAATGGTTTTAAGGGATATTCCATTAGTAGCTAACTGAGAGGCAAAAGAGTGACGAAGAGCGTGCCAAGATATTCTTTTTATTCCTGCCTTAAGGCACAAAGCATTCAAACGATCTCGATAAGTAAATCGACTAAGATAGTCACCATTGGTATCTGAGAATATTAAGCCTTTGCTTTTTCTTCTGATAGATAGTCTTTCAAAAATATCTTGTGCTAAATAAATGGATCTAAACTTATTATTTTT
>JALOQQ010000021.1 GCA_025453315.1 Planctomycetota bacterium | reverse complement strand
ATTTTAGTTTAGTTTTATCTAAAAAATTCATAACTCCTTTATAAGCCGTTAAAACAATCGGCTGATTTAGATTTCGGGATAACAATATTTTCCGCATGCCAAAATATCTAACATCAAATAAATCTTTGCCAATATACTTTGAAATATACATGCCTAAATTATTGATATGCCGGACTTTATTAATCATGACAAAACCTCGTTCCCAAATTTTCGCCAATTTATCATTTTCTAAATATTCAATATTAACTAAAACATGATAATGAACCGCCCCTCGTTTTTGAAACTCCGGCACGGCTAAATATTTTAATTTTGAAAATTTTCGTTTTAAGCGTTTAATGAATTTCTTGAAAATATCATTAGCGACAAATAAGTCGGTAATATTTTCTTTAAAAGTCAAGGTGATGAATGTTCGCATATCGTCATTGCTATTAATTAGCCGGGTTATTCGACTCCTAGTGCGTCTAAGTGAAGAATATCGCATAACCTCCATTTTGTGATTGCTTTCTTCGGATTTCTTGGCTTGCTCAATAATTTGTTCTTTAGTTCGGCGTTTAATTATTCTGGTTTTTCTCTTTTTCCATTTTGGGGCACTCTTAATCAGAGTCTGGTATTTATACAGCTCAATTTTATTTCCTGATATTATTAACTTTTCTCGATAAGCCATAATTTTATGAAACGGCCTGTTGTGTGCGTATAGTCAAGTTTATACAAAAGCACACCACCCAAGCAGATCTCGTCTAAAATCTCATTTACCGCCCCAACTTGTTTTTCTTTTTTCGGCGAGCGGACAAGCCTCGCCGAAAAAAATAGAATAAACAATGTTTGGGGGCGGTCAAAAAGAGAGATAATTTAACCTTAGCAAAGCAATGTTTGACAAAGTTTAGCTAAAGATTTGGTCAAACTTTCTTATAAAAACACCAACAAAACAGCAACTTTTTCATTTTTAAATTAGCACACTCAATTTTGACCTTATTCGGCTGAAAGAATGGTCAAAGCACTTATCCACAATATCAAAACGATATTCCACAAAGTTCTATAGAAGATTTAGCGGAAGAAATGCTATTTTTGCCCAATTAAATAAGGCTTTTTTAGAATAGCAAATCAATATTAGACTTTGCTTAGCTAAGCGTTAGGTCTAATTATTTTAAGAATAGCAAAACGGAGTTCCCAAAAGTTCCGGGGAAGATTAGGGGGAAGTTTTGTTAATTAACCCCTGTAAAACGATACTTTTTGAGAATACTTTTAAAATACCAAAAAATGGTTAACAAGAATTACGGGGTAAATTTGTGTTAATAAATTACAAAAAAGCCCCTTGTTTTGAGGGGCGGTTGAAGATGTTGAGATTGGTTGATTTTTTGGTTATTTTGAGATAGTATTAGGGCATAAGAAATAAAATAAAAATTATGAATACAATGGCCCAAAACATAATAAACAAAATTAATAATGCTCGTCGAAAAGCATTTGAAAAAACATTGCCACAAGGGAAAACGACGGATGACGTTATAAAAGAAGAAACGGAAAAATTAAAAAAGTTTCTTATTTTTTTAGAAAATTGTATTGAATTTATTATCAGCACTGAGGATATAATGAAAAATAAGATTGAAGAAATTGAAATTAATACAAAACAACCATTGGAAAAAGAACAGCTTGCGAAAGAATTGTGGGTCTTGAGATACGCATTTTTATATTTATTATTTTTTGAAATTAAATTACCTGGCAATGAAAATGAAATAGTTGAAAATAATAAACTTATTAATTACGCTCTAAATGATGTTCTAAATAAAAATAATAAATCCGATTATTTGCCTTGGATTTTAGAGGGGTTTGCTGAGTATGTAAGTGCTGATGAATTAGGCATTAAAAGATTAAAAGAACTTAAATCAGATTTCGCCGAGAAAGTTGCAGAAAAAGTTCCATTGATTGCTTTTAATTGTACAGGAGGAAGACTTGCCGGAGAGCAACACGACTCAGTTTTGGAGTTAGTAATGACAACAATCGGGGAGGATAAAAAATCTTTTTGTATGGATGATAACAATGTCTTAACAGAGGAAGAGGCCGGAGGCATTAAAAAAGTAATAGGAGAATTGAAATCGACACGTGAAGAGTCGGCAAAGGATTTCTTTAATTCCCTTGTTGAGGACGATAAATAAAAAATTTATTTTGTTTTATGGAAGATTATTTATGGCTAATAATTATAGTTTCTATAATTGCTCTTATAAGCTTTGTGTCTTGGGTACGAGAGCAATATTTTAATTCAAAAAAATACTTAGAACTTAAACCCAGACTAGATAATCTTGATAAATCAATAGCTGAATTTACCGCTCAATCCAAAAAAGAACGGGAAGATATTGATAAAATGGTAAAACAAAAATCAATGGGTTTCCCGTGGTTAGCAGAGGCATTTGCCGATTATTATTCGTTAGTTGATTCTCAAAGAGAAGATTATTTAAAACGAAAAAGTCATCCCGCATATTCCTCCGCTGAGGTTGTCCGGGAAATAAAAAAAGAAAAAAAAGAATTACTTAAGGTTAATAAAATAACTAATTACAAAATTAATTATTATGAAAAGTTGTTTCCGTGGCTAACAGAATTAATTGCAGAAAATGAAGGCGAGGAAATCCCTGTAAAAATGGATAACGACAATGAGGATGATAATAATAACGAAGATAGAGTAAAAGATTTTTTAACACCTGAAGAATATAAACAACTCCCCTCAGTCGTGAGAAATCAAAAAGCATTAGATAGATATTTATTAAATAGAAATAAATCAAAATGGGCGATTGGTAGGGATTATGAAATGTATGTCGGATATTTATTTGAACAAAAAGGGTATGCCATTGAATATAAAGGAATAATTGATGGGTTCGAAGATTTGGGTAGAGATGTTATTGCTATAAAAGACGGAGAAGTATGTATTATACAGTGTAAGTACTGGGCACAATATAAAGAAATACACGAAAAACATATTTTTCAATTATTTGGTACAACAATGGAGTATTGGATAAAGAATTTTAACAATTCTAAAAAACCAAAAACTTTTTCCGAATTTGCCAAGTTTTTAAATGAAGACAAACTTAGACCAATATTTTTTACATCAACGTCTTTGTCCGATAAAGCAAAGGAAATGGCGAGTGCTCTTAGTATCGAAATTATAGATAAAACGCCTATTGGAGATTTTCCGAGAATTAAATGTAATATTTCTGGTAGGGACGGTGAAAAAATATATCATTTGCCGTTTGATCAGCAATACGACAGAACGATTATAAAAAATAAAGGAGAGTTTCATGCTTCTACCGTTAAAGAGGCTGAGGACGCTGGGTTTAGGAGGGCTTTTAGACATAGATATTAATTAATTATTCAAAATTAATATGGATGAAGATAAGAATCAAAATCAAATATCTGAAGTAAAACACACGGTTGCTATTCCGGGCGAGTGGGCGTTAAAAAAAGTACTTGGTCCAACATTAGATGAAATTGGCCAAGATTTATCTGTTTTGTACAAAAAAGGAAGGGATAAAATAACGAGTAGTGCAGAAAGAAAAATAAAGCCCGGGACCGAGGGTCAAAGGGCGAATCTCAGAGTTGCCTGGAATGTTTTTACCTCTGGTTCATTTTCCGACAGTGCTATAAGCGCCGAATATTTTGGCGGTATTTTAGCGTCTTCGAAATCAGAGGACGGCAATGATGACGCCGGTATTTATTATTTTGATATTGTAAAATCTCTTTCTTCGACACAATTACACTTGCATTATGTGTTATACCGGTCATTAAATAATTTAATGGCTGACGACCCTACTTCTATAAATAAAAATTTAGGATTGCAAAATGATATTTCGTCAATTCACACATATTTCTTTTCTAAAGAAATGACAGAAATCGGTCTTAATTTAGATACTGATTTTGTCGCTCTACATTCTAAAGGACTCTTATCGGGATTTGAGGTACAAAGAAAAACCGTCAAGGATCCGAAAAATAGAGAAGAAAACATAGACGTTGATTATGTTAGTTTTACACCCACTTCACTTGGTTTTCAATTATACGCTATGGCTCATAATGAATTAAAGAAGTGGAGAAGTCTTTGCAGGGAAAAATATCAAGATTTTCCAGAAATCAAATACCCCTCTCTTTTCGGAAATAATTTAGAAAAATTAGTGATTAGAGCGATTGGTATAAATTCTATTTCAATTGAGATAGATAGACCAACGGCTACTGTTTTTGCCTTTACTATAGATCCAAATAATACGCCCAAGTGGATTCAGTCTATTAAAGAAGAAAAAATAAATAGTTTGCCTGTATTAATCGGGGCTATTTATGAAAATACTAAAGACGGAATTAATTGGACGAGATATAAATGTGTAGAATTTAAAGAAAATGAATTATTTACGTTAGAATGTCAGCCCGGAACTTATTTTGTTAGATATAAATATGAACAAATAACAGAAAATAAAATGAAATTAACATATACAGAGTGGGACACTTCTGGTAATTTGGTTGAGCCTTTCGATATCTCTGTATTGCAAAAGTTAAAACAAGAAATTGAGTCTATGCCATTATTGGCCTAAGTTGTTTCTAACATCATCCACGACCCCGAGCAAAACGCAGAAACAGGTTTTAAAGACCTGTTTTTGTTTTAATATTAGAGACATTATAAGTTCCAAAGTGGTTTGAACCTTTTCAGGGTATTTATAGCGTTTTATGGAAAACCCTTGATTTTATTGGTGTATATTGGTTCGAATTCATGACAGGTTTTTACCCAAATATAAATATTTTAATTAAAATACAGACGAATGAAAGAAAATTACTAACATCTTTGTATTAGAAGTAAAGGTCGAATAAAACAATAAATTGCTTAATAAATTAAATAATAGTATTAATAATAAAAATATATGAAAAAATTAACTTTAGGTTTAGGCGCTTTAACACTAATGGGGGTTGCTGCCTTATCAGCTAACTCAGCTTTTGCTTATCAAGGAGATTCAACAGTTCAGGGACCAAATTATACAGCTGAACGTCATGCAGCCATGGAGCAGGCTTTTGATAATAAAGATTATAATGCTTGGAAAAGTTTAATGGCTGGCAAGGGCCGTGTCACCCAGGTGGTTAATCAGGGAAACTTTGCTAAATTTGCAGAAGCTCATGAATTAGCTGCTCAGGGGAAAATAGTAGAAGCACAAAAAATTCGACAGGATCTTGGTTTGGGGCTAAAAAATAGCTCAGGCTCCAGACATGGTCTCCGTAATGGTAGTGGTAATAAGGGGTTAATATCAACTACTGGTCAAAATTTAAATCGTTAAAGAAATCTAGTAAATTTACACACTAAGCCCCATTATTTTATGAGGCTTAGTGTGATATTGTGCTTAATTTGATATAATAGATAATATGTTTGAAAATAATAAACTTTCCGATGAAGCTATTGTCGAAAAAGTTCGATCTGAAGATAAAGAGCTTTACGCTATTATCATTGAAAGATATCAAAATAAACTCTCGCGTTACGCTAGTAATTTGATTCAGGATGAAAATAATGCCGCTGATATCGTTCAAGAATCTTTTATAAAAGCCTTTATCAATTTAAAAGGTTTTAACACAAAAAAGAAGTTTTCCAGTTGGATTTACAGAATTGTTCACAATGAATCAATAAATATTGCCAAAAAAAACAAAAGAGAGATTCCAATTTTAGAAGACATGGATTTTAAAAGTGAGGAAAATATTGAATTAGCTCTTGAAAAAAAAGAAATTGTTGAAAAAGTAGAAAAATGTTTCTCAAAAATTGCCATTCTTTATGCCGAACCACTTCGTTTATACTATATTGATGAAAAATCGTATGAAGAAATTAGCGATATTTTAAGATTGCCTATGGGAACGGTCGCAACTCGTATTAATCGGGCTAAAATAATTTTAAAAAAAATATGCCAAAAGATTTAAAAGATATTCGTGCTAATATTATGGGTGACATTCGCCATGGTAAGCTAAAAATGAGACCAAAAATATATTTTATTATTGCTTCAATTTTAGTTTTATCGGGGCTAGTCGCCTCAGCACTAAGTTCTATTTTTCTTTTTTCTCTAATTAGATTTTCACTCAGATCTCATGGCCCTATGGGACAGTATCGATGGGATCAAATAATAGCCGCTTTTCCTTGGTGGGCAGTTGTCCTTGGAATATTTGGTTTAATTGTTGGCATCTGGTTAGTGAGAAAATATAATTTTTTTTATAAAATTAATTTTAAGATAATTATTATTGGTTTTGTAGCTATTATAGTTATTGCCGGATATTTAGTTGATCTAATTGGTTTAAATGATGTTTTTCATAGAAAGGGATATTTTAACCATATTTATAAACAAAAAACTGGTCAAGGGCTAATGTTTGGAACGGGAAAACAAATAAATAATTTAAATAAGTAAAATAAAAACAAAAAGATGAAACAAAATAAACTATTAATAGCTATTGCATTTGGGGCGGTTATATTATTTGTTGTGGTGGTAGTTTTTCAAAATAAAGAAAATACTAATATCAGTAATAAGATATCTAGCGAGAGTAACACAACAAATAATAGTAACGATAAAAATATTAATGAAGTTAATAGTAGTGATTATGTTGTGGCTCATGACCAAATAGCAAATTTACCAATTGAAAATCTAAGTTTAGAAGAAAAAGATGGTTTATTGCAAATGAGAGAAGAAGAAAAATTGGCTCACGATGTTTATATTGCTTTATATGAAAAATGGGGAGTTAGTGCTTTTAGCAATATAGCAAAAAGTGAATTAACTCATACGGAATCTATTAGATATCTCCTAGAAAGATATAATATTGAAGATCCAGTAAAAGACAATGCTGTTGGAGTTTTTTCAAATAAGACTTTCTCCGATTTGTATATCAACCTTGTTACAAAAGGACAAGAATCTTTAGTTTCTGCTTTAATGGTTGGCGCGACCATTGAAGACCTAGATATTAAAGATTTAAATGATTTAGCAAAAAAAGTTGATAATCAAGATGTCTTAGAGATTTATGATAACTTAAATAGGGGTTCTCGTAATCATTTGAGGTCTTTCTCTAAACAACTAGAGAAACAAGGTGTAAGTTATTCTGCTCAATATTTATCTCAAGAGGAAATTAATATTATACTAAGCGCCAATCAAGAAAAGGTAAGGTAGTTGAATGTTTTTTGTAAGTAAGTTAAAATTATTTCATTCATGATTTTGTTAAATAGTCTAAACAAGATTAACCACTTAATTCTCGTCTAATCTTAGTCACAATAGTTCAAACTTCGTCCACGACCTCGAGCAAAAAATAAAAACGAGCAGAAATGCCCGTTTTTATTTTATTAAAATATCTAAAATTAGATTTAAAATAGTTCAAATCCAATTCACTGTTATTTATTTTAATCAAATGATAGAATATATGTAGCATATTATTCTTTGAATTCAATGAATATTTTAATAGACAACAAAAAAGTAAATTTTACAGAAAGTAACTTTCCAATTTTAATACATGGCGTCGAAAAATCTGGAGCATCATTTTTTAGTGTTTGTTTGTTAGCCAATCTATTAAAAAATGGATTTAAAACTCTTCTTTTCTCAGCCTATCCAATGGCTAAAGAGGAATTTAGAAAGCAAATAATTGGTTATGAAAATAAGGCTATTATCATTAATTCTGGCGAAGAACAAGTCCTGATAGATTCTTTACGAAACGTTACTGATTTAAATGAAAGAGTGGTGTTGATAAAAAATATAGATAATTATAGCCTAAATCTTTTTAATGCGGTTAAGGATTTAAAATTAGTTATTTTTTCTGGCGATTTGAATAAGTGTGAATTTGCTGATGATATAATGAAAAGAGATTTTGCTACAAAGATATTGTTTTCTCAATCAGAGAAGCACCCCCAATATGATTTAGCAAGTTTACCAAAATATCATGGAAGAATAATAAGCAGTATTTATAATGGAATGATTAGTCTTAATTCTGAAAGATAGATGTTTAATTTTAAATTTTATTTATAATATGAATGAATTGTATAATAAAATTTATGATTTAGAGACTTCACTTCTTAAACCAGAAGTGAGAAGCTCTTTTAATCAGTTAAATGATTTATTAGCTAATGATTTTAAGGAATTTGGAAGTTCGGGGCTAGTATATACAAAACAAAACATACTCGAAAGACTTCCTTTGAATGCCGATAAGGTTGTATATATGGTTAGTAATTTTGAGGTTAAAAGTTTATCAGAAGATATTGTTATGACAAATTTTGAAACAGAAAGAATAATTAATGATTTAGAAAAGAAATTTTCTCTTAGAACTTCTCTTTGGAGAAAAGAGGGTAATACTTGGAGAATATTCTTTCATCAAGGAACCCATAAAACCTCTAGTTATTGAATTAGAAATTATTTAAAAAGTAAGCTAACTATACTAATTTCTCAGGTTCCTCGGGGCTAAAATATTTTACTCGTTTTTTTAAGTAAGTGTTAACTAGGCCGCGTTTTATTAAAGCGTTTAATATTTCATAAATAGTTGATCTGGCTAGTGATGATTTATCGGCAATTTTTTGTACAGGCGCTGGTCCAACTTGAAGAAGAGCAAGATAAACTCTCGATTCTTTTTCGCTTAAACCGAAATCTTGGAGAACTTTTTCTATTTTCATATTATATATACTTATTTAGTCGGCAAAACCGACGGCTTTTTTGTGATAATATATTAGCTTGTTTTAGCTATTTTGTCAACATTAAATAAAAATATTGTCGGAAGCATTGATATATTATTGAATTTTATAGAAAATACAATAATCCTTTAGTTAGAATTTAATTAATTAATTTTATGTCTAAAAAACATTATAAAAAGTGTTTACTTGGTTTACTGATTGTTTTAGTAATTAGCACGCTTGTTTTCTTTGTTATTAAAAATAAAAGCAACAATAACGTAGAATTATTAACAGTCAGAATTGGTTATAGGGCACATAGCATGTATGCCCCTCTTTTTGTCGGTTTAGAAAAGAATATTTTTATTAAAGAAGGACTGAAAGTAGAGGTGGTTGAGTTCCAATCAACAAATCAACTAATGGAAGCTCTAATTGCCGATCGTATTGATGCCGCCCTTGGTGGAGTTAACACTTTTTTGTTATTTACTATTGAAGAAAAGAGTCCGGGGTATTTTAAAGTATTTTCTTTAACCCTTGAGAATCAAGAGCATCCCGCTTCATTTATTGTAACTCCTGCTAATTCTACTTTAAGTATTAAGGATTTAAAAAACAAAAAAATCGCTTCTTATTTAGGTTCTGGCGTTAGTGCACTGTATCGACGATTTATAGAACAAAATCAGATTACTGGAACAGAACTAGTTCAAATGGAACCAAAATTAGAATTGTCGTCTTTACAGGCTGGTCAGGTTGATGCCGCTATCGTCCTTGAACCACTTGCTACGACCGGAACATATAAAAATATTAGTCGACCCTTGGAACAGGCTTTGTTTGATAAATATTTTATAAAAGATATTCCTTTTGCAGCCAGTGTTGTTTCTACTAGCTTTATTAAAAAATACCCCGATGTTGTCAGGCGATTAGTTTTAGCTAATGATTTGACATTAGATTTTATTAATAAACATCCGGATGAAGTTAAGGCTATTTTGTCTAAGTATACCCCACTTGATAAAGCGGTTGCTACTTCAATGGCGCTTGCTCCATATCAAAAATTCGTTGAAATGAATAAGAAGAAAGTTCAAGAGTTGTCCGATTTATTATTAAGTATCGGAGAAATTAAAAAACCAGTTATTAGTAGTTCTATGTTTTTAGAATATGATTAAAGTAGTTGGGATAAATAAAAGCTATAGTACAACAGCAATCTTACAGAACATATCTTTTAATATTCCGGATGGACAAATTATTGCTTTATTTGGGCCGAACGGCTGTGGCAAAACGACTTTATTAAAAATCATTGCCGGTTTAGATAAACAAGATAGTGGCGAAATAAAACAATTAGAAAGAAGTGATGACAGTGATTTAAGGGCTGGTTTGGTGTTTCAGGATCATCGTTTTTCTTTATTACCCTGGATGACTATCTACAAGAACATTGAATTAACCTTAATTTCTAAAATTAAAAGCAAAAAAGAAAGGGAAAAAAGAGTTGATCAAATTATCGATCGATTAAATCTTAGTCGGCATCAAAATAAATATCCCTATCAAGTTTCTGGCGGGCTATCGCAACTAACCGCCTTTGGTCGGGCTTTGGCGTTTAATCCAGATATATATTTATTTGACGAACCATTTTCCGCTCTAGATTATCAAAGCGCCCTAAAACTACAACAGCAATTCTTATCTCTATGGGAAAAAGAAAAGAAATCAACAATTATTGTCACGCACTCTATTGAAGAAGTCATTCTTTTAGCTGATCAAATAATTATTTTTTCTGGTTTACCAGCAAAAATTTTAGATATTATACCCAATAATATTCCGCGACCGCGAAATTTAGAGCAATTGGGTGGCGATTTGGCTCAAGGAATTCGTCAAAAAATTATTTCTATAGCTCAATCATTTTTAATATGAGTAATTGGAGAAGACAATTAATAATTATATTAATCATTACTTGGTTGTGGTTTTTATTGGCAGAATCAGAAATATTACCAGCTTTGTTATTTCCACCACCGCAAAAAATTCTTTCTGCTTTTTGGCATTTTTTTGTTAATAGAACGATACTGTCGGATATCGGAGCTACTTTTATGCGTTTGTTTGTCGGTTTAAGTATTGGAAGCTTGTTGGGAATTTTAATAGGATTTAGTACTCTTAAGTCTAAAGAAAAAAACGGTTTAATTTTTTGGATAGATTTTTTACGTTCTATACCAGCGGCTGTGTTGTTGCCAATCTTTTTATTGTTACTGGGCTTGGGTGAAATTTCAAAAATAGCATTAGTCATCTTTAGCGTTACTTTAATTATGAGCATTAACACTATTTATGGAATTAAAAGTATAAATAATATTAGATTAATGGTTGCTAAGAACTTATTGCTTAATACTTGGCAAACTTTTACTAAAGTTATTTTTCCGGAAGCATTGCCGCACATTTCTTCAGGATTAAGACAATCTATTTCTTTTTCTTTGATAATTGTGGTAGTTATTGAAATGTTAGTAAGTACAGAATACGGTTTAGGTCGTCGAGTAGTCGATTATCATTTAACTTTTGAAATTAGTTCAATGTATGCTGTTATTATTTTAATCGGAATTATTGGTTATAG
>JALOQQ010000020.1 GCA_025453315.1 Planctomycetota bacterium | reverse complement strand
CTGTACACTTCCTCAAACTTGCGCTGGCAGTGGCACTCCCAATGTCTGCGGTTGTTCCGATGCCACCTGGACCCCAGACCCTTCTTCCTACTGTGGTGACGCCACCCAAACTAGTAATTGTAATAATACTAGAACAACAACTGGTACATTGGTTTGTGATAGTGGACAACAATGCAGTAGTAATATTTGTGTTTCTAAAACTCCAGTGCTTACTCATGCCGGCGTAATTACTAATGGTACGGGTGGCGCTTTATTGGATGGTGCTTATTGGGTTCATGTCTCTGGCAATTATGCTTACGTTGCTTCCTACGTTAATAACGCTTTAGAAATAATTAATATTTCTAATCCTACAACACCGACTCATGTCGGTTCATTGGCTAATGGAGCAGGTGGGGCAATGTTAGTAAATCCTCGCTCTGTATATGTCTCTGGCAATTATGCTTATGTTGCTTCTTATGGTAGTAATGCTTTAGAAATAATTAATGTTTCCAATCCCGCCGCCCCAACTCATGTTAGTTCAATTACTCATGGTACTGGTGGAGCTTTATTAAATGGAATAGCTTCGGTGGTTGTTGAGGGTAATTATGCTTATATCGCCAGCGTAACTAGTGACTCATTAGAAATAATTAATATATCTAATCCAAGTAGCCCTACTCATGTCGGTTCAATCGTTCATGGTTCAGGAGGAGCTATATTGGATGGTGCTAATAAAGTAGCTATTTCCGGAAATTATGCTTATGTTGTTAGTGCTCTTTTTGCCACTGGCAATAATGGTGCATTAGAAATAATTAATATTTCTAATCCAGCCAATCCAACTCATGTCGGTAAAATTGTTGCCGGCCAAGGCGGCGCTTTATTAACCTATCCCGTATTTACTTTTATACGTGGTAATTATGCTTATGTGGCTAGTCATGATAGTAGAGCTTTAGAAATAATTAATATTTCTAATCCCGCTCTTCCAACTCACGTTGGGTCAATTACTAATGGCACGGGCGGCGCTTTATTAAATTTAGCTAATCATGTAAAAGTAGTTGGTGATTATGCTTTTATGACGGGAGATTCTAATAATGCTCTAGAGGTTATAAATATTTCCAATCCCGCCGCACCAACTCATTTTACTTCACTTACTCATGGCACGGGCGGCGCAGTTTTAACCACCCCGACATCTATTTTTATTGTAGGAAATTATGCTTATGTAACCAGTATGGGCGGCGATGCCTTAGAAGTAATTAAAATTTTTAATTAGTATTATAAATTATTTTGTTGAGGCTTAAATTAGTTGACAGTGGCGGCAAAAGATATATAATAAGGAGAATCTTAAAACAACTTAATAATGAAAAGGATAAATTTAATTATTAAAAAAGAAACAAAGATTTCTTTAATTATTATTTTCCTTTGTTTCTTTGTTCCTGGGTTGCTGTTTGTTATTCCTTATACTTATCAAACGTTTTTTCATATCAGTTTTTTTATTGTTATTATGTTTGATTTTAGTATTAATGATTTACCGGCCATAATGTGGTTAGAATACTTTTTTCTAGTGCTTTTTTCTTTAGTAATATTTTTATTTCTATGGGGAAGAGTAAAAACATAAATCGCTTTTTATTTAAAATAAGGCGATTTTTTTTATTTAGTGTATTATTATGCCAATTGTTTTTTAAACCAATCAACCCATTTTATGGTTGCTGGATTTACCTGGTTTAAGATTGATAAATAAAATGTGGTCCAACTGCTAATTTGTAATAACTCAAAGGCTTGTTCTAATTTATTCGGACGACTAAGATTTATACTTAAACTTTTTATTTTATTCTTTTTTATAATAGCTTCAGTTAGTGCCATTCTTTTTTGTATTCGTGGATGATAGAGATTGGAGTGAATAAAAATAAAAATTAATTCTTTCTTATTGCTTTGAGGATGAGATAAGCCCTCTAAAGCATAATGATTAGCATCTGGTAGAATTAAATATTGCGCTAAAGTTTTGCTATTTTCGCAAGTTTGATTGCGGAATATTTCTAAGTTTCCCACTAGAAATTCAGCCCCTACTAATACTATTTGTTTATCGCGCATAGATAAGGCTATCTTTTTAGCAACATTTTTAATCATTGGTAATTTACTAACGAACAAACGATTGTTATTGTTTAAAAAATCAATTAATTTTTTAATTTCCGTTTCAGTTATTTTTATCATTCCTAATTTTTGAAAAAGAGTAATAGCGCCAAAAATAGCATAACCTAAGCCTAAACGAGGTTGCTGAGAGGGATTTAAATTGGTATTAAAAATAATTCCTGGTAGCTGATGTTTTTTAGCTAAAGTTAATAAATCATTTTTTTCATGATTAGCAGTAATAAAAACAATTTTAGCTCCGCGTTTTTTAGCCTCAGAGAAAGTACTAAGCGGCTCCTCAGTGTTTCCGGAGTAAGATGAAATTACATAAAGGGTTTCTTTGTCGACTTGAGCAGGTACGTTATAACCAGAAATAATATCTATTGGTACTTTTAAAATATCAGCAAACAAACTTTTAATTAAACCAATACCTAAATGAGATCCGCCCATGCCGTTAAAAACCACTTTTTTACATTTTTTATACTCAGCCGGGAAAGAGGCTTTTTTATTTTCAGTTATTACTTGAGCGATTTGTTGGCCCAATAAACCAATAGATTCTTCTACTTGGTTTTGGTCAAACTTTTTTAATTGATTTTGATTGTCTAGTATCATAATAAAGAGTTAGATTAATTACTCTTCTATTATAAAATAGATTGATTTTTGTTTCAATTTATAGTAAGATTAAGCAAAGTAAAAGAGAGGTAAGTTTATTCAATCTTTTCATAATTTACTTAATTTATTATCATATCCATTTATGTCAGGACATTCCAAATGGGCGACTACCCATAGACAAAAAGAAATAGTTGATGCCAAACGCGGCGCCATTTTTACTAAAATCGCCAATACTATTACTATTGCCGCTAGAGATAAGGGCGGAGATCCAAATACTAATTTTGCTTTAAGAATAGCTATTGAGAGAGGACGAGCCGCTAATATGCCTAAAGACAATATTGAAAGAGCGATTAAACGTGGCACAGGTGAACTGGCTGGTGTTCAGGTAGAAGAATTGTATTACGAAGGTATTGGTCCGGCTAATACTCAGTTTATTATCAAAGCTATTACTGATAGTAAAAATCGCAGTGCTTCTAATGTCCGTCATATTTTTTCTGAGCACGGCGGCGCTTTAGGGTCAGTAATGTGGAATTTTGAACAAAAAGGCGTAATTAGAATAGCCAACGAAGAAGTAAGTAAAATCTCTTTTGACGATTTTGAGTTAGAACTTATTGATCAGGGAGCCTCGGATATTAAAAGAGAAGAAGAAGGAATAATTATTTTTTCCGAAGTTAAGAATTTACAGGAACTAAAAACCTTTATCGAGAGTAAAGGTCTAAAAGTTGAGGATGCGGTTATTGAATATGTCGCCAAAGAAAAGCAAGAATTAAATAACGAAGATAAAGAAAAAGTTTTAAAATTAATCGAAGAGTTTGATGACTGCGAAGATATTTCTGATTATTATACTAATGCTAATATTTAATTATTTAGCATCTTTCTCACTAAAAAAATGATTTATTTAAAGCTAAATTGCTAGTATGGCGAAAATAATCCTTGGTTTAGATCCAGGAATTGCCGATACCGGATATGGCATTATAACGAGTGAAAAAGTTAATAACCATGAAAACATGGTTTGTTTGACTTATGGTTCAATCAAAACTGATCCTAAGGCATCTTTACCAGAACGTTTAGAAATTCTTTACCAAGAACTGAATAAAATAATAGTAAAATATAAACCAGAAGTAATGGCTATTGAACAGCTTTTTTTTAACAAAAATGTTCGCACCGCTTTGGTGGTTGGTCAGGCACGAGGAGCAGTTTTATTAACTGCTAAACAAAATAATTTGCGTATAGTCGAGTTTACGCCTTCTCAGGTTAAACAAGCGGTTTCGGCTTATGGTCAAGCCTCTAAAGCTCAAGTACAAAAAATGGTAAAACTTATTTTGAATTTAAAAGAAATACCCAAACCAGATGATGCCGCTGATGCTTTAGCTATAGCTATTTGTGGTTTTAATTATTAAGAGTGTTTTTTTATTTATGTCTAAAAAATTACGCATCATCCATGTTTCTTCCGAAGTTTATCCTTTTTCCAAAACTGGTGGTTTGGCTGATGTGGCTTGTAGTTTGCCTAAAGCTATAAAAAATCTTGGACACGAAATAGGTATTATTACTCCTTTATATGGCCGTATTATTGATAAAAACAAATTAAAATTGATCGCTGATAATGTTAGTATTCGTATCAATTCTAAAGAAAGAGTTAAGGTTAGTTATTGGCAAGGAGAATTAGAAGAGGGTCTAGCGGTTTATTTTATTGAAAATGGTAAATATTTTTCTAAGCATAAAAAGATTTATGGCTCCCATCATGAAAATATTCGTTTTTTGGTATTTGATTTAGCCGCTATTAATTTACTTTTATTCTTAAAAAAGAAAGTTGATATTATTCATTGTCATGACTGGCAGACTGGACTTATACCATATTATTTAAGAAACTGGTTTAAACACGAATCGTTTTTTAAAAAAACTAAGACTATCTATACTATTCATAATTTAATTTTTCAATTAGGTCATAATTGGTGGGAAATTCCCGCTGATCAGAAAGATTTTGGTCGTACTAAAATTCCACACCTCTCCGATCCAGCTATTGAAAATATTAATTTTGCTAAAAGAGCTATTTTATCAGCCGATATTATTAATACGGTCAGTGAACAATATCGAGCGGAAATAATTACTAAGAATTTCGGTCAAGATTTGCATCGCATTTTACGAAATAGAAAAGATTATCTTTTTGGTATTATTAATGGAATTAATTACCATGATTATAATCCGCAGAACGATGCTAGTTTAAAGAAAAAGTACGATCTTAATTCCATAGTTATTAAAGAAGAAAATAAAAAATTCGTACAAAAGAAATTTGGTCTGCAAGTTGATAAAAAGATTCCGTTGTTTTGCACTACTTCGCGTATCGCTTATCAAAAAGGATTTTATTTGATTATTAATATTATTGAAAAATTGCTTAAATTAGAAGCTCAATTTATTTTTATGGGCGACGGCGCCAAAGAATATATTAAAGTTTTTAAAAAACTACAGAAGAAATTTCCTAAACGTTTGCTATGGTTACCTTTTAATCAAAAAGAAGAAACTTTATTATATGCCGCTTCAGATTTTATGCTTTTACCATCAAATCATGAACCTTGCGGTATTAATCAATTAATTGCTATGCGTTACGGTTGTATTCCAATAGTGCGCGAGGTTGGTGGTCTTAATGATACCGTCGATAATTACAATCCTACCACCAATAAAGGAACCGGATTCACTTTTAAAAATGATGACGAATATGCTCTTTATGGTACTATTATTAGGGCAATTGAGAATTATAAGCATAAAGAGTTGTGGCCAGAGTTAGTTGAAAAAGTGATGGATAAATCTAGCAGCTGGGAGATACCAGCGCAAAAATATATTAAACTTTATCGCAAAGCTTTAAAATTAAAGAAAATAGTTTTTAATAAAGAAGAAAAAATGGAATAAAAACAAGATTATGACTTGGATTAATTTTTTACATTTTTATCAACCAGCCAATATCGATGGCTATCATATCAAAGAGGCAACTGAGAAAAGTTGTTATCGTGTTTTACGCGCCTTAGAAGAGCATCCTAATTTGAAATTTACCATTAATATTTCTGGTTGTTTGTTTTTGCGTTGGGAAGAATTAAATTACCAGGATTTAATCAATCGTTTTAAAAAATTATATCAATCCGGTCAAATTGAAATAACAGGATCAGCCGCTTATCATGGTTTTTTGCCCTTATTACCTCCAGAGGAAATAAAAAGACAAATTATTGAAAATGAAGATATTCTCAGTCGTTTTTTAGAAATTGATATGAATAAAAAAAAGCCCAAGGGATTTTTCTTACCGGAAATGGCTTATAGTCCCGAGCTTGCCAAATTGGTTAAAGATTTTGGCTATCAATGGTTGATTTTAGATGAAGTTTGTTGTGGAGAGATAAAAAAAGGTGTTGTTAAAAAAGATTATCAGACAGTAAGTAATCATTCTTTTGAATCATTGGTTTTAGATAAAGCCAGTGGTTTAAAGGTTATTTTTCGTGATCGAAAATTATCTAATTGTTATGTTCCAGAAAAAATTTTATCTTTATTAACAACGTCTAAAGAAAAAAATAAAGAACAAATTTTTATTACCGCTACGGACGGTGAATTATATGGCTTGCGACATGAAGATCCTTTAGCTTTCTTGGAAAAAATTGCCGGACAAGCAGAAATAAAAACCATGACTATTTCGGAATATATTAATGAGCACAACATATTAAAAGAAGTAAGTCTCCATCCTGCTAGTTGGGAAACAACTCCTTTAGAACTAAAAAAGAACATTCCTTATGCTCTCTGGTCTAGTCCTAAAAATAAGATTCAAAAAAATCTGTGGTTATTGGCGCTTTTGGCTTGGCAGATAGTAGAGAAAAATAGCAAAGATGAGAATAGTTTTTGGGCTCGTTGGCATTTGGTTAGGGGTTTAGCTAGTTGTACTTTTTGGTGGGCCTCTGCTAAAGATTTTCGTAAAGTGTTTGGCCCCTTAGCTTGGAATCCTGATGAAATTGAAAGAGGAATGAATGAGCTTATTCGAGCGGTACGCTCTTTAGAAGATGGAGCTACGCGCCAGGATAAATTGCAAGCTGAAAAACTATATATTAAAATAAAAACTGCTATTTGGAATAAACATTGGACTAAACATTGGAAAAAATAATTATGAATAAAATTTTGAATCTATTGGATGATAAATATGTAAAAAAAATCTTTATCGATCAATTTTTACCATTACATCCAGAAATCATTGGTATTAAATTAATTAAGCCAATATTTCATAAGAAAATGATTTGGGAGAGCACTTATCACGTAGTTTTGGAATTCAAGACCACTGTTGTTTATGAGGATAAAACAGAAGAGACTTTTCCTATTTTTTGTTCGGCTCATAGCAACGAAGAGCGTCGTAATGTTTATAATGTATTGCATTATCTTTGGAGTAAAGAGTTTGTTAATGATTCTTTTACTTTACCAAAACCTCTTTTTTACGACGAGGAATTAAGAGGTATTTTTTATCGAGGGGTGGAAGGTGAGACACTTCTTTATTATTTAAAACATAAAGAATTGGAAGAAGTTAAGGATTTAGTTAAAAAGACTGCTCATCTTTTTGCTCGTTTACATAAAATTGATATTTTTGGTGCTTATAATTTTAATACTATCAATGCGGAAATTAAAACAGTTGTTCCGGGAATAGATTATATTTTTAGTGAAATTAATTCTCGTTATCAAGGTCAGTATGATAGTATTATTCAAAAGTATTATCAAAAATTTATTACTACTGAGGAATATTTTTTAAATAATTCCGAGCGTTGCATTGTTCATGGTGATGCTCATCCAGAGAATGTTATTAAAGTGAATGATAAACAAATTGCTTTAATTGATTTTACTGATATGCATTTGGGTGATTTTACACGCGATCTCGGTTCTTTTTTGCAACAAATAGGTTATAAAATAGGAAGAAATTTTAATAATCCTGATTTGGCTATTTCGGTGCAAACTTTTTTTCTCCAAGAGTATCTACAAGTTTCTGATAAAAAATTAAATGAAGAATTAAAACAGCGTATTGAAAATTATTATCATTGGACAGCAATGCGTACCGCAACTTACTTCTTATTAAATCATAATCCGGATCATAAACGAGCCGAGGCTTTTTTTAAGGAAATTGATTCTGGTCGACCAGCTTGTCTCAACTTTTAATATTAATGGCGTCTATGTCTAAAAAAATTATTATTGCTCATATTCATGTTTGGGATAAGACTAACAAAGGTGACCTAGGCATTGTTATAGCAGTTCAAGATCTTTTGCGCGAAACTTTCAAGGATTTGAAGATTGTTGATTTTCCTATGGAAGTTTTAAAAAGTTACAATAAAAAAGAACTAGAAAAAATAAATTCAGCCGATTTAATTGTTATTGGTGGTGGCGGAGTCCTTTATCGTTATTTTTTACCTTTTTCTAGTGAAATGATTGAGGGAATAAAAAAGCCTTTAATTTTTTTTGGTGTTGGCTATATTAGAGAGGTGGGTTCGAAATTTATGCTAAGCAAAGAAATAGAAACGCTCAAATTATTAGCTAATAAAGCCCTTTTTTTAGGCGTTAGAGATTATTATACGAGACAATTTTTATTAAAAAATAATATACCCGCCACTAAAATTGATGTTATTGGTGATCCAGCTATATTTCTACAGGAAAAACAAAATGATTTTATTCTTTCCGATCGAATAAAGATTGGCGTGAATTTAAATTATTCCGGTTGGCTAGGCTTCGGTGTTTGGCAAAAAGATATTCTTAAAGCTTATCAAGAAATTATTAATTATTTTCGGGATAATTTTGATGCCGAGATTTATTATCTTAAACATCATCCCGGAGAAGATAATATTAAAGATGAACTAGGAAAAAATTTAACCATTATCGACTTCCACCCTTATCAACAAAAATTTTTTTATAGTAAATTGGATTTGGTTGTTGGCATGATGCTTCATTCTTGTGTTTTTTCTTTTGCCGCCGGTACGCCCGAAATAAACGTGGCTTATGATTTACGCAATAAAAGTTTCGCTAATTTTATTGGACATCCAGAGTTAGTGGTTGATTTAAAAAAACTTAAATCAGGTCAGCTTTTAAAAACAGCAATTAAGGTTTTTGAAAATCGTCATTATTACCGTCAAAAATTCTTAAAACGCAGAGAGAAGATTGCGCAAAAACAATTTGCTTTCTTAGAGAAAATAAGAAAAATAACCGATTGACCAAGAAGCGTGGTTTTGATATACTGGAATTGTATAAATTATAGGTTTTTAAGCCTTTTTTTGTTTAAGTATTAATATTATGATAATAACTTGGCAGGGGCATTCTTGCTTCAAAATTCAAGACAAAACTACTACAGATGGTTTAACTTTAGTTACCGATCCCTATGATAAAAGTTTAGGTTTAAAAGTGCCTAATTTTGAGGCCGATATTGTGACTGTTAGTCATGATCATTCCGATCATAATAATATTTCCACTTTACGCGGCAATCCTTTTGTTATTAATTGTGCCGGTGAATATGATATTAAGGGGGTAATGGTGGAAGGAATTGATTCTTTTCATGATGAGAAAAAAGGTGAAGAACGCGGTAGAAATATTATTTACCGCATTGAAATGGATGATATTGTGATTGTTCACTTAGGTGATTTGGGACATGTTTTAGACAGTAGTCAGTTGGACTATTTAAATAAAGTTGATGTTTTAATGATTCCGGTTGGTGGTAAATATACTCTTGATGCTCATAAAGCGGTTGAGGTTATTGCTCAATTAGAACCCAGAATAATTATTCCTATGCATTATAAAGCCGCTGAGGTAAAGTTAGATCTTGAAAGCCTAGATAAATTCATTAAAGAAGTCGGCTTACAGCCACGTTATGAAGAAAAATTGAAATTAACTAAAAAAGATTTGCCAGTTGAAGATATGGAATTGGTAATTTTAGAAATTAATAATTAATAATTTAAAATAGTAGTTTGGCTAAGAGTCTGATCTCTAGTCGGGCTTAAAGAAAATGTTATGTCTCACCCAAAAAAAGAAAGATCATTTGTCATGTTGAAACCTGACGCCGTGCAAAGGGGATTGATCGGAGAAGTTATTAAGCGTTTTGAAAGAGCTGGTCTTAAATTAACCGCTCTTAATATTATCATGGCTACAGAAGAACAATGTTGGACTCATTATAATAAAAATGATGAATGGTTTCTTAAGAAAGGTAATCTAACTATTGAAAATAGAAAAACTTTTGGCTTGCCGATTGAAAAAGAACCTATTGAGTATGGTAAAGATATTGTCAGAGCTTTGGTTAAATTTATGACTTGCGGTCCAATAGTAGCTATGATTTGGGAGGGTAATCAAGCAGTTGGTATTGTAACTAAAATTGTTGGTGGAACCGAGCCTTTAACTTCTGATGTTGGAACTATTCGTGGTGATTTTACTTTAGATTCCTATGAATTATCTAATATGGATAGCCGCGCGGTTCGAAATTTAATCCATTGCTCCGATAAACCAGAAGAAGCAGAAAGAGAAATTAAGATCTGGTTTAAAGAAGAACAAATTTTATCTTATCGATTACTCGCTGAACAAATCTTATATGATGTAAATATTGATGGCATTAAAGAATAATTAGTATTTTAGTATGTCATTTTTTAACCAAGAGCCTAGTAAAGAAGAGAAAGAAAAAAAAAGAATTTTAAAATCAGGAGTGGTTTTTTTCATGTTGTTAATCGGTGGCCTTTGGTTTTTAAATGTTAAAGAAATTATTGGTCATGAAAAAAAAGGTTCTGATGCTAGTAGGCAAATAGAATGGGAAAAAATGAGTAATGAATTTAATAACTTATGGGATAAGGGAAAAGAGGCTTTGCAGGATAGTAGTCAAAAAATACAACAAGAAGCACAGAAAATAAAAGAACAAAGTGAACAGAATCAAACCAAAGAAAAGACCAATGAATTATTAAATGAAGTTCGAACTGATTTTAATAATTCAGAGTTTAATTCGAATATAATTTCTAGTGGCGTACTTGAATCTGCGCAAACTGCTATAAATTCAGCTTCAGATATTGTGCCGCAAATAATCGAACCACTTAACACACAAAATATTAATTGGCAGAAATTAAAAGACAATTTAGAAAGTAAATAAATATATGGCGAAAAATAAAAATAAAGTTGAGCCAAAGAAGAAAAAAATAATTCCTAAAAAAAATGAACCAGTAAAAAATAAAAAAACTGGTCCAGTTAAAGTTGAAAAAGAAAAGAAGAAAGAGACTGTAGTTGAAGAAAAAAACGAATTAGTAGAATTAGAGAATGAGAGCGAGGAGATTATTGAGGAAGTAGAAAAAGAGACAACTAAAAAAGATAAAACTATCGTGGAACGCAAATTATTAGAAGGTCAAGAAATGACTACTTACGGTGTTATTCAGGGACAGCCGATTGTGGAAGAAATGAGTAAGTCTTATTTAGAATATGCCATGAGCGTTATTGTTAGCCGCGCTCTTCCTGATGTTCGAGATGGTTTAAAACCAGTTCATCGTCGTATTCTTTATGCGATGTGGAGTGTTGGTCTCCGTGCTAGTGGAAAATTTCGTAAATCGGCTACCGTAGTCGGTGAAGTTTTAGGTAAA
>JALOQQ010000019.1 GCA_025453315.1 Planctomycetota bacterium | reverse complement strand
TTCCTGCTATAGCTATTACTTTTTGTCCATTTGAAGAAGAAGCTATTTTATTCCACATTCTAGAACCAGAGGAACTTTGTTCAGTCCAAGTAAGACCATAGTCAGAGGAAGTATAAATATAGCCACTCTGAACTCCGGCAAATAATCTTTGACCATCTGAAGATGAGTTAATGGTACTCCAATATCTTAAACCAGCCCCCTCTCTTTTAATCCAAGTTAACCCGTAATCAGAGGAGGTATAAACATAATCATTATAAGCTACTACAGCCAAATACTGACCGGTTGAAGAAATGGTAACTGACTCTAATCTTTTAGGAAAAGATAATTGTGTATTCCAGGTTGCACCAAAATCGGAAGATAAAAAGAGATACCCAGTTCCAAGAGCGGCCATTCTTTGACCATCAGAAGATGAGGCTAGACTTTTCCAACCTCTAGTATAACGAGAATCATAATTACCAGTTATTCTCATCCAATTTTCACCAACTCCTGCCTTAGCCTGACAATTATCACTAAGACACATCTGGGATTCACTACAAGTACCACAAGGATTTCCGCAACCATCATCACCACAGGTTTTATTAGTACAATTGGGAGTACAAACTTCAACTATATTGTGATTTTTTTTACTATACAATTGAGCCGGAGTGGCAATATTAACTCCTTCACCTATTTCTTGATTATTTTTGCCGAGACAATAAGAAATAGTATAGGTGGAAGGATTGGAAGAATCATAAATATATTGATTATTTAAAATATCACAATCACCATCAGCAGGAATTGGCGCAGTGGGAATATTATTAATATAAGTTTTTACCTGACCACTTTGGGGATCAATATATGACAATTTTTGTCCAGGAACAAAAGAAGAAGCTGGCGGATAGCCATTGGCGTCGTTATAATAGAGTTCGAGAGCCGTCTTTAATTGTTTAACATCGGCGATACGTTTAGAGTCACGGGCTTTCTCTCTAGCTGATTGGAGAGCCAAGACCGAGAGAGTGGCAATGATAGCAATAATAGCTATTACTACAAGGAGCTCGATGAGGGTGAAGGCGAAAAATTTAGAATTTAACAGTTTTTTATTTTTTTTCATAATCATTTTTAAAAATTAATTTCATTTTATTTCTTAATAAATTCATTATTCAATAGCAAGAAAAAAAGTTAAAAAAATTGCTTTTCATTTATTTAATATTATCCAATCTTACTTAAAATTTCACTAAGAGCTTCATCGTCAAAAAAACTAATAACTATTTCTCCGCCTTTTCCCTTTCTTTTAATCTCTACTTTATTGCCAAAAAATTGGCGTAAGCGTTCTTCCCTTTCATGATCAGCATAATTCTCTTTAATACGAGCCGCCTTGGTTCCACCAATATGTTTAATAGTTTTACTGGTTTCCGCTACTGATAAATTATATTGAGTAATTTTACGAAAAACTTCTAATTGTTTCTTTTCACTATCTAAACCCAGTAAATATTTAGCATGTCCCTCACTAATCAAGCCTTCACTTAAAGCTTTCTGAATTTCTTCTGGTAAATTTAATAAACGCAAGGAATTAGTAATACTGGGTCGAGCCTTACTAACGCGACGAGCAACTTCATCCTGACCAATATTAAATTCTTCCATTAATCTTTTATAGGCTATAGCGGTTTCAATCGGATTCAAATCTTCACGCTGTAGATTTTCAATTAAAGCTATTTCCATTTTCTTCTGACGATTAGCATCGCGAACAATAACTGGAACGGTCTTTAATTGCAAGGCCATAGCGGAACGCAAACGACGTTCACCAGCAATTAATTCAAAACCATCTTCTTTTTGAGTAACAATAAGAGGTTGAATTATACCATGTTCTTTTATAGAAGCCTTTAATTCTTCAATAGCTGACTCGGAAAAATTATGACGAGGCTGAAAGGGATTAACGCTAATTTTTTCCGGGACAACATGCAAGATCTGATCATGTGGATCAATAACCATTCTCTCATTATTTACTGCGGGATTGAAAATTAAAGGTTTTTTTTGTGGTATGAGAGATCCGAGACCTCTACCTAGACCGGTTGGCATATAATTTAAATTAATAATTAATTATTTTTCCAACTCTAAAATCTCTTTAGCTAATTCTTCATAAGCTTTAGCGGCCTTAGAGCTTGGATCATAATGCAAAATAGAGCGACCATAACTTGGGGCTTCGGCCAAACGTACAGAGCGAGGAATAACGGCATTAAAAATACGATTAGGAAAATATTTCTTTAATTCTTCAACCACCAAACCCGATAAACGATTACGTTTATCAAACATAGTAATAAGAGCGCCCATAATTCCCAAATTCGGTTTTAAATGATTTTGCACTAAAGAAATAGTTTCGAGTAATTGACTTAAACCTTCCAGAGCATAATATTCGCTTTGTACGGGAATTAATAATTCATCAGCTGCTACTAAACTATTAACAGTTAATAAACCAAGAGAAGGTGGGCCATCAACAATAATATAATCATATTCTTCTTTAACTTGTTCTAATATTTTAGACAATCTAAATTCCCTTTCTTCCATATTGACCAACTCTATGCCAGCACCAGCCAGAGGTAAGGTAGCGGGAGCAATTTTATAACCATCCTGCAGAGTCCTTTTTATTATTTCAAAAATACTTTTTTCACCAATTATCGCCTCATAAATACCATGCTCTATATTTTTATGGTCTATTCCCAAACCAGAAGTAGCATTAGCTTGAGGATCAACATCAACCAAAAGAACCTGCTTGCCAAAATAAGCTAAGTAGGATCCCAAATTAACGGCGGTAGTGGTTTTACCAACACCACCTTTTTGATTAATAACGGAAATTATTTTTCCCATAACAGTTAAGACAATTATAACTGAAAGAGGGGCCTTTGACAACCAAAACTATTTTATCTATACTAAAAAAGAATTTGATTTTAGATGATAATTTGCATTATCATTGTTATGCTTTCTAAACTGTTAAGGCCGCGATGGCGGAACTGGTAGACGCGCACGACTCAAAATCGTGTGGCTTCGGTCATGAGAGTTCGATTCTCTCTCGCGGCACAAAAAAAAGAGTGATTCAATTCATTCTTTTTTGTTTTAAATTTTCCTTTAAGATCATTGACAATACATCAAAAAAACAGTATTATTAAATATTAAAACTAAATATTTTTTTCTAACCAAAACGTGAAACAATGAAAACAATTAGTATTTCTCGGATTATTTCTCGCTATTTCCTCGTTCTAATTTTAACAGCTTGTTTTTTAAGCTTTTTTGCCGGAAAATCTGGCAACAACAAATCTTATATTTACCTAGGTGAATTTAACGAAGGTTTTGCTAGGGCTAAAAACGGAGAGGGTTGGTTCCATGTTAATCAAGAATACAAACCAATCTATTCTAAAATTTTTTCCGATGTCGGAAACTACTCCGAAGGAGTAGCGCCAGCTCTGGAAGATAATGTCTGGTTTCATATCAACACAAAAGGCAAAGCTGTTTATGAAAAACGCTATTACTGGGTGGATATATTCTCAGAAAATTTAGCGGTAGCCGTGGAAAAAGACGAAAATGGCGTGGAATATTATTTCCACATTGACCACAACGGGGAGCCGGCTTATAGTGAAAGATTTGATGAAGCCTCTTCGTTTAAAAACCATCGAGCTAAAGTCTCAAAAAACAACGAAACTTTTTTCATTAGCTCTAGCGGTCAAAGAATAAAATAAAAACGAAAAGCGAAAAATAAAAAAAGTCCAAAACAATGGACTTTTTTTTCTTATCTAAAAAATATATTTTAAAATTTAGAAACATGAATCAATAATTCCACCACCCAAAACTTCTTCTCCTTTATAAAAAACTATACTTTGTCCGACAGTTATAGCTCTTTGCGATTTTATAAAAGCAACTTCACATTCTTGGCTACGCACCTTAATTTTAGTAACAACACATTTCTCGGTTGGATGACCATAACGAATAGTGGCCGAGGTAGAAAAAGGAACTTTGGGGAAAGAACCGCTTAACCAAGTTAAATTTTTAACTGTTAAATGCTGTCGATATAATATTTTGTCATTCCAATTTTTAATAACATAAAGAATATTTTTTTTATAATCCATTTCAGCCACATAATAAGGACCATTACCACCAATTTCAATACCACGTCTTTGGCCAATAGTATAAAGGGGTAAGCCCTGATGTTGAGCAATTACTTCCCCACTTTCTTTTAAAACAATAATACCAGGCTTAAGTTTAAGATGACGTTTTAAAAAATCATTATGATGTTTACCAGGGATAAAACAAATTTCATGACTATCTTTTTTTTCCGCTACCGCGAAACCAAATTTTTTAGCCAATTCCCTAACTTGGGGTTTTAAATAATTACCAAGCGGAAATAATAAATGGCTTAATTGTTTTTGATTAAAAGTATATAAAAAATAAGTTTGATCTTTACTTTTGTCCTTAGCTCGATATAGTTTATAAATAAAATTATCTTTCTCTAGCGTTTTACTCTTTAACTTTACACTCTTTTTTTCTTTAACTTCTTTTTTATTATTAAAAGGAACTTTTTTAATTTTTAAATAGTGTCCGGTAGCAACATAGTCAAAACCCAGGGCTTTAGCTCTTTCTAAAAGCAAACCCAACTTAACAAATTTATTACATTCCACACAAGGATTAGGTGTGCGGCCTTTTTTATATTCACTTAAAAAATTATCAACCACCGCTTTTTTAAAAGGTTTTTGAAAATCAAAAGTATGCAAATGGATTCCTATTTTACGACAAACTTCCCGAGCATCAAGCATTGATTCTAAAGAACAGCATTTATTTTCACTAACATCACCAGCCTCTTTCCAAAAATGCAAAAAAACACCAGTAACATCATAACCCTGATCTTTTAATAATTTGGCGGCCACGGAAGAATCAACGCCCCCGGACATGGCCATTAAAACACGAATTTTCTTTTTAGACATAGCAATTCAAACTTAAACAAATTACTTTAAGGAGCCAAAAATTTTTAAATACTCTTTAGCAGCCTTTTCCCAACTGAATTTTTTTACTCTTTCCAAGCCCTTTTGTCTTAACTGGTTAGCTAAAACCTTGTCGGTTAAAATATCTTTCATGGCCTCAGTTAAGGAAGGAAGATTATAGGGATCAATCATTATAGCCGCGTCACCCACCACTTCGGGCAAACTAGAAAAAAAACTAGTTATCACTGGCGTACCGCAAGCCATTGCTTCAAGAGGTGGAAAACCGAAACCCTCATAAAAAGAGGGGTAAACAAAAATTGAAGCTAAATTATAAAGATAAACTTTTTCCTCATCATTAACGTAATCCAAAAATTTTATTTCCCGACGATAAAAAGATTCTTTCCATTCTTTAAAAATTTCTTTAGTGCGCCAACCCTTTTGTCCAACAATAACTAACTTTACATCATTAAAATCATTGTTTTCATCGCGCAAGCGACTAAAGGATTGGATTAAGCCGATAATATTCTTTCGTGGTTCAATATTGCCCAAATAAAGAATAAAACGCTCTGGCAAACGATATTTTTCTTTAACATATTTTGTCTCCAAACTCTCTTTAATTTTAATTTCTTGAAAACGCTCAGAAATGCCGGAATAAACAACCGAAATTTTATCGGCCGCCACACCACAAAGTTCTATTAAATCATGTTTGGTATTTTCGGAAACCGCTATGACGCGATCAAATTTACGTACTAATTTTTTAACATTAATGGCACGATGCCAAAAATTTTTCCGAGAACTAAAAAATTCAGGATGACGCAAAAAAGAAAGATCATGAATGGTAACTATTTTACGACATTGTTTAGAAAGGGATAAAAAATTAATATGTGGCGCCCAAAAAACATCAACACCGCCTAAAAGTTTATCTATTTTAGGATAATGAATTGTCTGTTCTAAAAGATAATTAAATATCTTATTAGGAATGTGGGTATAGCGAGTGCTTAGTTCTTTGTATTGCCAATTAGGTAAACGCTTAGTTAAATCATTACCGGAATTATAAAAAAGCTTATAATTATTTTTTTGATTAGGACTGATGTGCTTAGAATTATTTAATTTTAAAAACGTGTCAGTAAGACGAAAAGCATATTCTGAAACACCGCTATAATGCTCATCCATCAACACTCGACCATCAATACCAATAATCATATAAATTATAAATACCAATCATTAATTAGCGTTTCAATAACTAGTAATAAATATTTTCTTAGAAATTTTCTTTTTGAGCTAATTTCTCGGCAATAAAATTTTTAATACTATCTTTAAATTTGGTTACCGAAAAATTTAAGGACCATTCCCTAATTTTTTGTGAATTAAAATCGTTTTTATTAAAAGAAGAAATAATTTTTTCAACACCTTCAGCACTTTGATCATCAAACAATAAACCACTAACACCAGAAACAACTGTTTCCGTAGCGCCGCCTTTATTATAAGCAATAACGGGCCGACCGCAAGCCATGGCTTCAACTGGAGTAATGCCAAAATCTTCCTCCTGCGGATTAATAAAAGCTAAACATTCGCTTAGCAGTCTAGCCTTTTCATCTTCACTAATCCAACCTAAAAATTCAATATTACTAGCACCGTTAGCAATTTTTTCTAAACGTTTTCTATCAACGCCATCACCAAAAATTTTTAATTTATAATTTACTCCCAAATTCTTAAAAGCTTCGATAACTATATCAACTCTCTTATAAGGAGCTAAACGACAACCAATAGCAAAATAATCGCCAATCTTCTCGGCAATTTTAAACTTATCTACTTCCACAGGCGGATAAATAACCGTTGAATCGTGACGATAATACTTTTCAATTCTCCTTCTAACAGTTTTGGAGTTAGCAATAAAACAATCTACCCTATCGGCAGCTAAACGATCCCAGGAACGCAAAAAGGTTAAGAATAAGGCAATAATTTTCTTAAAAAATTTATTATACTTTAATTCGTTAATATATTGATGAGTGTCACTCCATAAATAACGAGTGGCGGTATGACAATAACAAATGTGTAAGGTTTCTGGCTTAGTGATTACGCCCTTAGCAAAAGAACTGGTATCAGAAATAACTAAGTCAAAACCACTTAAATCAAAAAATTCTACAGCAAGCGGCATGAGTGGTAAGTACCATTGATAATGCTTAATACCGCCAGGAAGCCTTTGAATGATAGAAGTTTCTATCTTACGTCCTTTATAATATTTATCAGCATTTTTTTGTTCATAAAGCAAAGTATATATTGGAGCCTCGGGAAACATTTCGGCTAAAATTTTTAAAACGCGTTCGGCGCCACCATCCTGAGCTAAATGATCATGTATTAAAGCTACTTTCATAATTATTTTAAAATCTAAATGATAAATAAAAACGCTCAATAAATCAATAAAATTAATCCGCCTGACGGCTTTTTAATACTGCTAGTGGAGTTCGAAGTAAGATATAAAAATCTAACCACAAAGACCAATTTTCAATATAATAAGAATCTAATTTAACCTCTTCTTCGAAATCCAAATCACTGCGACCAGATATTTGTGATAAGCCAGTGATACCTGGTTTAATAACTAATACTTTACGATGATGTTTTTCATATTTAGCCACTTCTTCCGGTAAATGCGGACGAGGACCAACCAAACTCATACTACCAATAAAAACCAAAAATAATTCTGGTAATTCATCAATGCTAAAACGTCTAATAAACTTTCCAACACGCGTAATTCTAGGGTCATCTTTTATTTTAATCATCGGACCCTTGCGTAAATTTTTATTGATTAATTCGTGATAACGCATCTCGTCAGTTTTAGGTTTCATGGAACGAAATTTAAAATAATGAAAAGGCATACCGCCGGCACCAATACGACAATAAGGAGAACCGTCGTCTTTATGTGAAAAGAAAACTGGACCGCGCGAATCTATTTTTATAGCAATGGCCGTGATAAGTAAAATTGGAGAAAGAATAATTATAAGTAGAGCCGAAAAAACTATATCAAAAAACCTTTTAACAATACGACCCCAACCATCAAGGGTAGTTCTTTTTATTTCAATTATTGGAACACCAAAAAAATCTTGAAATTCATTATGTAATACTTTTACCCCCAATAAATCAGCAACATATTTAAAGGTAATGTGGTTAGTATTAGCAAAATCAAACAGCGCCAGTACTTGTTTCTTTTCTAAATTAGGATCGGCTTGAATTATTTCATCCACTTCCCTATCTTTAATAAACTCGGTTAATTCGGTCATTTGTTCCGGACTAAAGTCTGGAAGATGTTTAATTACGGCAAAACCAGAACGCTTGGCATTAGTAAAATTTTGTAATAATTGTTTGGCGACATCACCCGAGCCAACCACAATAACTTTATGAACACCATAGCCTTTACTAAAAAGACGACGCTGTAAAGAACGGATTAAAGAGCGGCCAATACTAACATAAAAAATAGCAAACAACCAACCAGCTAAAACAATGAAACGTGAATTAAAAAGTTCGCCACGGAAAAAAATCAAGATAACAATTAAAACTAAACCCGTAGAACAAGCTAGGATGACTCGCGAAATTTCTTGAGCTAACTTTCTGGCACTTCTAATATTATATAAACCAGAAAACATAAAAACGATTAACCAAAGAACGGCAATAATCAAAAGGGCTTTAAAGTATTCAGTAAAAGGTAAATTAAAAATTACCGGACGAATTCCGGTGGTAATTTCTGCGAAACGTAAACGATAAGCAGAGAGACCAGCTAAAATAATCATGATGAAATCTACTGGCAATAGTAAAAAAGAAAAAAATAATTCTGCTTTTTTCATAGATATAAAAGGCAACAAAATATTAAATAATAAGTAAGGGCCGGCGATAAGCCGGATTCTGTCTAGGAATTTTGCATTCCGAGATGGTCATTAATCTAAGCCTTATCATTACTGATAAGATCTGGCGAACTACTTTTTCCTTGATTTCTCAAGGTTTGTTCTTGCTCCAAATAGAGTTTGCCATGCATCCTTGTCACCAAGGAGCAAATACTGTAGTTGAATATCAACACCAGCATTCTTTTCACCTTTTACCCAGAAAACTGGGTTAGTATTGTCTCTGTGGCACTATTCCTAAATCGGCTTCCCGACCTGGTGGGCGTTACCCACTATTCTTTTATGGAGTCCGGACTTTCCTCCCTATAAAAATAGGGCGACCATCTGCCGGCCTTAACCCCAATATACTATAAAAACTAAGAAATGTCTAGAGTAAAAAAAATAAAAAAATCCTTAAATTAGATTAAAAAAACGCCTAAATAGCGTTAAAAAAGTTAAAATTACAAATTATCAACAAACAGTTAAATAAATATTATTTACCCAACTTCTTAACTATAAAAGAGATAACAAATAAAACAAAATTAATCACCACAATTGTCGCTCCGGCTGGCCAGTCCAAAAAGAAAGCTAGAGTAATACCACCCAAAACAGACAAAATAGCCATTAAGGCTGAAGTAATAAGAGCACTACGAAAACTAGTAGCATTTTGTAAACCAGTAACAGCCGGTAAAATTAATAAAGCCGAGACCAACATTACGCCAACTATCTTAATGGCCAAAACTACTGTTAAAGCGGTTAGAACAGCTAAAATAATATTTACCCTTTTTACATTTATACCACTGGCTAAAGCATATTCTTTATCAAAAGTAACTACTAAAAAATCTTTATAAAAAATACCAAGCAAAATAAAAACTAAAATCGCTAAAAGAATAGATAATATTATTTCCTTAGTTCCAATGGTTAAAATATTACCAAATAGATAACTAAATAAATCAACATTAAAACCCTTGGAGACGCTAACTAAAATTACACCACTAGCAACGCCGAGTGCTGAAACCATACCAATAGCGGCGTCGCCATAAATTTTTACCTTCTCAGTCAGACGTAAAATAAATAAGGAACCAATAATAGCTAAAGGTATAGCAACGTAGAAAGGATAAAATCCTAAAAATAATCCCAAAGCAACAGCTCCAAAACTAACATGAGAAAGACCGTCTCCAATTAAAGATAATTTTCTCAAGACTAAAAATAATCCTAAAACTGAACAAATAATAGCCACAAAAAAACCAGCTAAATAAGCATTTTGAATAAAACCATATTGGAGAAAAGAAAATAAACCCATAGACTTTTATTTAGTGCTGGTGACAAATTAAGTGCTGAGAAAACTCACCAAAATAATCATGCATTGAAGTGGAATGACAAAAATCAGAAAACTTTCCATAGAAAATAACCTTCTTATCAATATATAATAATTTATTCGCATACTGGCCGATATGCGAAACATCATGAGTAATTAAAACAATCGTAACGCCTTGAGCATTTAATTTCTTAGTTAGGGTAAAAAAATCTTCTCTAATTTGTGGATCAAGAGCCGTACTGGGCTCATCTAAAATTAACAACTCTGGTTGCGAAACAATAGCGCGTGCTAAAAAAACTCGCTGTTGTTGACCACCAGACAATTCATTAATTAAACGATCTTTAATATTGTTTAGTTGTAACATTTCTAAAGCTTGGGTGATTTTTTTTCTATCTTCTTCATCATATCTTTTAGGATATTTTTTATTAGCCAAAAGCCCCAAAGCAACCACCTCGGAAACACTAATCGGAAAAAGAGGATTAAAACCATTACCGCGTTGTGGCAAATAACCAATTTTCTGCCACTCTTTAAACTTGGGCAAAGATTGATTGAATAATTCCACTTCTCCTGACCCAGAAATTAATCCTAAAAGAGCTTTAATGAGTGTGGTTTTTCCAGCACCATTAGGACCAGCAAGACCAATATAGTCGCCCTTCTCCACTGCAAAAGAAATGTCCTGCAAAACTGGGACAATTCCGTAGCTAACTGTTAAATTTTTAGTAGAAATTATAATTGACATTCTAATCCTATCTTTAAGTTATTTAAATTTTCGGACATAATATTTAAAAATGTTTTACCATTTTTTAAATCATCTTTGGCGATATTATGAGCCGCGTTAAGTTCTAATATTTTAACTCCCGTTTCCCTACTAAGAGACTGGGCCATTTTAGGATCAATTAATTCTTCATAATAAAGGGAACTAATTTTCTTCTCCTTTATTTCTTTAACTAAATCAATCATCTGTTTAGAACTTATTTCTTGATCTGGACTAAATCCTTGAGCGGCTAAGTAGTCCAAATTATAACGTTTGGCTAAATAAGCAAAAGCCGAATGACCAGCTAAAATAATTTCTTTATTTTTACAATTAAGCAATTCTCTTTTATAACTATCATCTAGAGCGATTAATTTTTCTTTATAACTCTTACTATTATTTAAATAAAGAACGGCGTTGGGTGCGTCAAAATCTAATAAAGAGCCAGTAATACTATCAACTATTTTTTGCGCCTTAGTTAAATCCAACCAAACATGAGGATCATCCTCGGTTGTTTCTGAATTAACGACAGCAGTGCTTTTAATAATTATCAGACGTTTGTGACTAATATTTTCCAAAACATTATTAACCCATGGTTCCATGACCTCACTAGTATAAATAAAAATATCAGCTTCGGAAATCTTAGCAATATCGGTCGGTTTGGGTTCAAAAGAATGAGCCTCTACTCCAGGGGGCAAAAGCAAATCAATCTGCTGCCTGCTTATTCACAGGGGGCCACTCGCCATCATGCGCGCTCGCTCGC
>JALOQQ010000096.1 GCA_025453315.1 Planctomycetota bacterium | reverse complement strand
AACTTATTATTTTTAGGAGAACCAATATTGCCTTTAACGATATTTCTTCTAATAACTACAGTTCTGTCATTAAAATTAATATCCTGCCACTCTAAAGCCAATAATTCTCCAATTCTTACTCCAGTTCTAAGAGAGAAAAGCAACATCTCATAAAATATACTTCCATCATTAGCAACTTCTAATAGATAGCTATATTCTTTCTCATTCAAATATTTAATCTCTTTAGGCGCTACTTTAAGGGGTTTAATTTTGGGAATCTTATCAATAATCTCCCACTCTTGAGCAGTTCTTAAGCATTTACCAAGAATACCTAATAGATTATTAATAGATTTATTACATAATCCTTCGACTTGTTTTTGAGACTTAAATTCTTCTATCTTAAGAGCTGGGATTTGATCTAAAGACATTCTCCCAAAATATGGTTTAAGATGTTTTCTTAACATACATTCTTTTTGAAACTGTTCAGATGGCTTATTGTTAGTTAAAACGTAAGTCTTATACCATTTATCTGCAAATTCCTGAAAAAGCAATGGCCTTTCTTTCTTTTTTTTCTCTTCAATAATTTGTTCACCTCTAGCTATTTTCTGTCTCAATAAAGATTCGTAAACTTTTGCTCCGGCATAAGTATTATCTGGGCTTGGTTTCTGATATCTCATTCCGTTAAACCTAAAGCCCAACCAATACTTGCCGTGCTTTTTATATACACTCATACATTTACATTTTAATTGATCCAATACGAGTTTGATTTAGATATTCTTCAATATCATTCTTTAAAAATCTAATACCACCATTAATTTTATAAAAAGGGATTGTTCTTTTTTCAATCATCCTATAAACAGTAGCCCTAGAAATATTAAAAAACATTCCCAAATCTTTTGGTGTTAAAAATTTTTTATCTATCAAATTGTCAGTATTTAGACCAATATTCATTTGATTTTTAAGGTACATATAGGGGCATAGCGAGGCTATGTGACTACCTATATTATACCATTATTCTGCTTATTTTAAAGGCTTTTAACCTTGTGGAAATGAGACTAATCCAAAATCAGTGATAATAACCAACAAGTCTTTTGGACAAATATTCAGATCTTTCTCTGCGTCATCTAGGTTATTATAAAATTTATCTCCGTATGCATATAACTCTTTATCCCGATGTTTCATAATAACAATATGCCTTCCTTTTTTTGAATTATTTATTTTATCCTCTAACCGTTTAATTTTTTGTTTTGTTATCATATGTTTAATTATTATAAGTCGTTTTTCTTTCTAAAATTTCTCTTTCAATAACTTCAACCCTATTTTCAATTTGAGCGGTTTCAAAGGCTTTAATTAATTGCCCTGATAGAACTCCGAGACAATTAGCAATTTTAACATCCATCTCTCCGGACCTTACTCGATTAATAGTATCTGAGAGTAATAATGTCACATCTTCAATCTTGCTAATCGTGATTATTGGCAATGGAGATTTTAAAATAACCTTCCCGCTTTGTCCTCCTTTAATTTGTGCTTCTTTTTTCTCATTTTCTAGCTTGGGATCATGGAAAAAACAGAAATCACTGTCTATTATTGATTGGGCCTCGCATTGGCCACCATTTTTTTTAATATATGAACACCTCATAAATTTTATTAGCTTAGTAATGGGGCGCCACCCCTTATAATTTATAAATTTTAATGTCTTTAATGACGTAATGACGGTTAAGCCTTAAAGAAATCATTTTCTTTTATGTTACCATCGACTATTCTTATAAATCTTTTATCACCTCTACCAAAATCAACTTTTATTTTCTTAGACTCTAAATTAGGGGCTACTAGATGAATTCTTTTAGTAAGCCATTTAGAATCTTTAGGCCAAAAATCATCTCGATTATAACCACCATTTAACTCATCGGCTAAAATATTAAGCTTTTGAAGAAGATTATTAGGTTCTTCATCTATTAGTCCACCCTGTCGATTAAGCAACTCCATAATCATTACGGCTACCGGGCTAGATTCCAAAGCTTCCTCATTTTGTCTAATTCTATTTTTTTCATAACACTCTAAAAATCTTTGACCACCGACACCCATAGCCTCGGCAATAGCAAAGCCCCAACGAGTAAAATCGGCCATACGATAAAGCTTATCCATTTTTATATTTAGCTCAATGGCTATTGCCTGAGAAGCTATATCTAAACAAGAGCCCAATAAAGAGGGTTTTATTTTTTCAAACTCTAATTTTATTTCACTATCTGTTTTTCTTTTGTCTTCCGGAATCTTTGCTAACTCAATTAACAAAGAACGATCTAATAGGTCAGCATTAATAACGACATTATTAATTCCGTTTAAACCAACTATGTGCTGAAAATCATAAATAATATCATCGTCGTCAGAATATAGCTTTCTCTTTGAAAAGCCACCACCAGTACAGGCACGACAAATATCATCTGACAAATCATGTTTTAGTCCTGATAGATTATCCATCAAGCAAACCCAATGGTGTGAGGCTAACTGAATAAATTCTGAACCCGTTTTAATTGGCGGCATAATTTTTAAAGACGACGGATCCACTAGATCTTTAATTAATTTAAAAAGAGTACTTTTAGAAGAACCATGTTGCCCAAATAGAACTAGGACTGGGTGAGGAAATCCAGAAAGAAAACAAGAAACTATAAAAACTAAAAGCAATATTTCATCACTTTCTTCTTTAATATTTACAAATTTTAAAAAGTCAAAAACATTTCCACCGCTCTGAGGTAATACTTGATTAAGCTGGTGTTTAAATCTTTTAAAAAGAATGGGCGGATTTTCTACTAGTTTGTATCCATCTTTATTAATATTTATTATTTGAGATCCAAGATCATACCAAAAATTATTTTCTCGATCGCAAGCCGTTCTTACTGAAAGATATTTTTTATTATTCTCATTAAAAATTTGAGAGCATACTATACTTTTAGCTGCTTCTAGAGTTTCTTTTCCTGGAATCTTTTTCCCAGCTTCATGTAGTTTGCCAAAAAGCCAATGTTTAAACTCCTCTGATTTTAAATTTAATATACGAGAGCCGTCTCCGTTTGGAGCTAAGTAATATTCACCAACTTGATCGCTAAATTTTTCAACTCCCAAATCGTTAATAAAATCAACCAGTTTTATGGATTCCTGAGATTCCTTTTTTGAAATAATAAAGCCTTCTTTTTCAACATCTTTCAAAATTTTGTCTTCTTCTAAAATTTCATTAATTACCACTCTCAATTCTTCTGATTCTGGAAGTTTTAAATTTCTCATTCCTTTGATATAGGAAATTATTTGATAATCCTTAGGATTAGACTGTAAGAAAGATACATCTAATGGAGTTTTGAAATAACCTTCGTTATAGGCCAGTGTTAGAAATTTCTTTAAATTTATTTCCATATGAATTTTAATTATAAATAATAGATTTAATATCCCTAGCCGAAGCAAATAAATCTTTAGGGTCAACGCTTAATTCTCTGCGGCGATATTTAACTATAATTTCTTCACACCTATTTATATCTTCAAAAAAAATAGAGAGAATCTAGATCCCATTCCGTGGAATTTAATTTAGCTCCTAGACAATCCCAAATTAACTATAATACTAGTAGTAGCTTCTTTCGGAATCAAAAAATTGATAATAAAAAACTCTAATCTATTTCATAATCCAATAATTCTTAACAGATAAAAATTGCCAAACCGTCTTCTTAAAAAGTTTTTTCTGAATCTTACCTCAAAAGATAGGCTTTTCCCGAGGTTATTGGATGTAAAAATTTATTATAAATTTTAATATTTCTACTATATTTTTATAAATATTAATAATATGCTTCCCAATTTTTTAGTATTATTTCTGAGGGAAGAAAATTACCACTCCCATCGGATATAAATCGTTTTATTCACTGTCTCCATAAAATA
>JALOQQ010000095.1 GCA_025453315.1 Planctomycetota bacterium | reverse complement strand
AAAAAATCAAACTTTTATTTTTAATATCACGCTTTTTTTTCTTATCCTATGTCTCTTTCTGCTAAAATTGCTCACAACACAGCCATTCAGATAATAAGTAAAATAATTTCGACTATTCTTGGCTTAGTAGCCGTAGCTATTATTACGCGCTATATAGGAACTTCGGGCTTTGGCCAATACACAACCATTATTACTTTTATTTCTTTTTTTGCTATCATTGCTGATCTAGGATTAACTTTAGTAACCGTAAGAATGATTAGTGACCCTGGAATTAATGAAAATAAAATCTTAAACAATCTACTTAGTCTACGTTTAGTTTCCGCTCTTTTCTTTTTGGGATTAGCACCGCTATTTGTAATTTTTTTTCCCTACTCTACTACTATCAAAACCGGTATTTTTATTTCTGCCCTTTCTTTTATTTTTATTGCTCTTAATCAAATATTAATTGGTCTTTTTCAAAAAAAATTAAAAATGCTTTCCGCCTCCATTGCGGAAGTGGTGGGCAGAGTTATTTTGGTAGCAGGCACTATTTTAGCGGTCTTCTATGGCTTTGGCTTAACCGGAGTTTTATGGGCCACTGTTTTAGCAAGTTTATTTACCTTCCTTATTAACATTAGTTTTTCTAAAAAATTCGTTAAATTAAAATTAGAATTTAATTGGCTAATTTGGCAAGAAATAATAAAAAAAACTTGGCCACTAGCCGTAACAATTTTCTTTAATCTTATTTATTTAAAAACCGACACTATTATTTTGTCGCTTTTTAAAAATGAAGATGCTGTCGGTCTTTATGGTGTAGCTTATAAGATTATTGATGTTTTAATAACCGTACCTTTTATTTTTGCTGGGATTATTTTGCCTTTCTTAACAGCCTCCTGGCTAAGCAAAGATAAAGATCGCTTCTTTAAAATGTTACAAAAATCTTTTGACTTTGTCATGGTTCTAGCCATACCATTAATTATCGGCACCCAATTTGTCTCAGCCAATATAGTGGCGCTAGTAGCGGGACCGGAGTTTATAGCCGCTGGAAAGATTTTGCAAGTTTTAATTATTGCTATGGGCGCTATTTTTATTAGTTGTACCCTTTCACACGCTATTATTGCTATAGACCGTCAGAAAGAAACCATAAAGATGTATGTTTTTACTAGCATTACCTCGGTTATTGGTTATTTAATACTAATTCCAAACTTTTCTTATTTTGGTGCCGCCTGGATTACTGTTTATAGTGAACTTTTAATGTGTCTGGTAGCCATTTATTATTTAAAAAAATATGCTGGCTTTCTTCCTTCTTTCAAAATTGCTGGCAAATCTTTACTAGCTTCCCTCGCTATGGCCTTAGTATTATTTATGTGCTATAAACTACAAACAATATCCTGGGGCTTATTGCCTTTATTAGGAATAGCTGGGATAACTTATATAACCTTTCTTTATTTATTAGGAGGAATAAAAAAAGAATATTTAAATCTTTTTAAAAAAACGACTGATGGCTTATAATGTAATTAGCTATTTTAATTTATACTCAATTATTTAATTATTAATAGCTATATTTAACTATTAATACCTAAATAATTTTCTAACACTTTCACATGAGCAACTTAAATAAAGAAAATTTATTTCCCCAAAATTTAATACCTACTATTATTCATGAATGTGCTGATTATTTGGTTATTAATAAACCGGCTGGTTTAATTGTTCATGGCGCCAAAGGAACACATGGAATTACTTTAGTTGATTGGCTCTTAAAACGTTATCCGGAAATAGAAAAAATTGGTGAAGACAAAGAACGTCCCGGAATTGTTCATCGTTTAGATAAAGAGGCTAGTGGCTTAATGGTAATAGCGCGTAACGACAAAATGTTTACTAATCTTAAAAATCAATTTCAAACTAGAGAAGTAGGGAAAGAATATACCGCTTTAGTATATGGTAAAATTATTAAAGATGATGAAGAAATTCATTTTCCGATTAGACGCTCAGCCGAAGGATTTAAAATGGCGGCCCTACCTATAACGGAAAAAGTGGAAGAAGATAAATTAGATAAGATACGTTCGCCACGTGAAAGAGGTAGTAAGCGCGCCTTATTATCCGCTCGCGAAGCCCATACTTTTTTTTCCATTGTTAAACGCTATATAAACTATACCTTATTAAAAGTGAGGATAACTACGGGACGTACTCATCAAATTAGAGTTCATTTATTCGCCTATGGTCACCCCTTAGTTGGCGACGAATTATATTGCAATAAAAAAACTAAAGTAAAAAATAAAAAATTAAACTTACAAAGAATTTTTTTAATAGCTGATCGTCTTTCCTTTTTTGATCTTGAAGGTGAGCGTCAATATTTTTCTATTGACTTGCCTTCGGAATTAGAAAGAGTATTGGAAATAGTAAAATAATATAATATTTTTATTTCAGTAATAAAATAACTATTTTTTTTTCTTTATAAAAACAAAAACCGCTTAGAGGGCGGTTTTTGTTTTTATATTAAATAATTTTAATTAATATTTTAAAACGATTTAAAAATTAGCTTAAAGTTATTAATTGCTAATAGTTAAAAACACTTCTTTAGTTTTACTAACATCACCATTCCAATTATAAGCTTCAGCAAAAATTTGATATTCTCCTTTTTCTGGAGCATTTTCTAAAGGTATTTCTAATACCGCTTCACTTGGTTTTCCCAAAGAAGTGATAAGTGTTTGTTTTTTAGTACTATCAACCAGATAAATATTAACTTTAGCAATTTGTTCTAAACCGCTAAAACCAACTTTTAATTTTAAAGGGAAATCGATTTTGTTAACCGCTAAACCATTTTTAGGATAAACAAAACTTACGACAGTTTTATTTTGAGGTACAGAACCAGAAATAACTAAATTAAAATCTAAAGATTTTTCCGTACAATTTTCCACATCATCACAAACACGAACCTTTAAATTATGATAGCCATTATTTAAGAAACTAATTGATTTATTTAAATCAAAAGGGGCCGCGCTGCTGGTAGCCAACAAATTATTATTAAGATAATATTCAGCTTTAACTACTCCACGCTTAGCAGAAGTTTGTATTTGTGCTGTTAGAACTGAATTGTTAATAGTTTGTTTATCGGTTGGCGAAATAATTTCGAGACTTGGCATGTTCTCTGGTAAATGCACATTGTCTTTCTCGGTTGGAATACTTTCAATAATTTCTCCGCCCTGATCTTTCTTTTGTTTTTTTACCCACTCTACAACCGCCTTTTCCCAATTAACAAATTGTGGGTCTTTGTTTGGATCTTTAGGAGTATCACCCAAAGGATTATTTTTATCAATATAATACAAGATACAATGATTTTGATTAACATTAACCTCTTTTATGGCTTGAGGTGGTGTATATTCGGTAGCCAAAAGACCAGAAAATTTATCAATCTTAATAGCGTCAGTTACTTTATCTAGCTCACCGTCTAAAATTGGTTTACCGGTTTTAACATCGCCCAAGTCCTTAAATTTTTCTACTGGCGTACCAACTAAAACTTTTTCCATGTATTCATTCCAAATTGGTGCCGCAATAATGCCGCCATCAGAGCCCTTTTTCATTTTACTATTATCATTATTACCCACCCAAACACCGGCAACAATGGAGGGGGTGTACCCAATAGTCCAACCATCGCGCCAATCATTAGTAGTACCAGTTTTCGCAGCCACTGGGCGGTCTTTTAAAATTAATTTATTTTGAGCACCAAAAATAAAAGAACGAGCATCATTATCAGAAAGAATACTATTAATCATGCGTGCGACTTTATCTGACATAACCGTTCTTTCCTTTTTAGTATATTCTTCTAAAACATTACCATCCTTATCTTCAACTTTTAAAATAGCGCTAACATCGTTCATTTTTCCTTCACGAGCGAAGGCACTAAAAGCATTAACATGTTCTAAAAGTTTTA